>DATHGL010000370.1:0-5002 GCA_035317625.1 Gemmatimonadales bacterium
AGCTGGGGTGGATCGGTAAGGGCGAGGGGATCGCGGTGATCGCCGTAGCGCTCCTCGAGTAGTCCCCTGAGCGACTTTCTCGCGTTCCTCGAGCGTCTGCCGCCGGGACCGCTGTACGGTCTGATCCTCGCGCTCGCCGCAGTGGAGAACATTGTCCCGCCGCTCCCCGCGGACACGGCGGTGGCGCTGGGCGCGTTCCTTGCCGGGCGGGGGACGCTCAACGCCTGGACAGTCTTCGGTGTGGCCTGGGGAGCGAACGTGGCGTCGGCGACGGCCGTGTATTGGCTGGGGCGCCGCCACGGGCGCGCCTTTTTTGCGGGCCGCATCGGTCGCAAACTGCTCCCCGAAGGAGGGCTGGCGCACCTCGAGGCACAGTACGAGCGCTACGGGGCCGCCGGCATCTTCATCTCTCGGCTGCTGCCGGTGTGGCGTGCCGTGGTGCCGCCGTTCGCCGGCGTCGCGGGCCTCTCCGCGCCCCGCACGCTGATCCCACTCGCGCTGGCGTCGGCGCTGTGGTACGGCGCGTTGACGTTGTTCGTGGCGAGGCTCGGGACCAATCTCGATACCGTCGTGACCGCCGTCGGCCACGTCAATAGCGTGCTTGGCGCGGTGGCGGTCGGGATGGTCATACTGGTGGCCGTCGTGGTCTGGCGTCGGATGAAGCGGTGAAAGACGGGAGCGCCATGCGCCGGGGTGCGCGCGATCGAAGCCCTGAAGCCGGAACCGACGCCGCGTTCCGCGTCGAGCAGTTCCGCGACTACCTCGCCCTCGAGGCGGGCGACAGCGCCCATACCGTGACCAACTATGTCCGGGACGTCCGCCGGCTCGCGGGCTACGCCGCCGCGCAGGGGGCACGCCGGCCCGAGGAGGTGACGAGCGTCGCGCTGCGCGAGTTCGTCTACGCGCTCAAGGACCTGGGCCTCGCCCCGGCGACCATCCGCCGCCAGTTCTCGGCGGTCCGCACCTACTACCGGTTCCTGATGGGCGAAGGCCACGCCGCGCGCGACCCGAGCGAGCGGCTCGAGTCGCCGCGCCAATGGCGCCGTCTCCCCACGGTCCTGTCGATCGCCGAGATCGAGCGCCTGCTCGCGGCGCCGAACACCGACGAGCCGCTCGCCGTCCGCGACCGGGCGCTGCTCGAATTCGCGTACGCCACGGGCGCCCGCGTGTCCGAGCTGGTGGGGCTCGCCCTCCAGGATGTCCTGTACGAAGACGGGCTCGCCCGGATCTTCGGCAAAGGCGCGAAGGAGCGCGTGGTCCCCGTCGGCCGCCGGGCGCTGGGCGCGGTGGCGCTGTACGTGCGCGAGATCCGACCCCGCTTCGACCGGGGAAAGGGGCGCGGTCGCGTGTTTCTCAATGCCCGTGGCACCCCGCTGTCGCGGGTCGGCGCGTGGACGGTCATTAAGCGGGCGGCGCGCGGCGCGGGGCTCACGAAGCGCGTCAGTCCGCACACCCTGCGCCACACGTTCGCGACGCATCTGCTCGAGGGTGGAGCGGACCTGCGCGCCGTCCAGGAAATGCTCGGTCACGCGGACCTCGCGACCACCCAACTATACACGCACGTCGACCGAGACTACCTCCGCACCGTCCATAAGACGTATCATCCGCGCAGCTGAGACCATCATGTCCCGCGCCTTCGTGAAGGAAGATTCCAGCGGCGACGTGCCCCGGCGGAACTATGGGCTGCCGCCGCGCCACGATCCCGGCTTCGACGCTGCGGCCGCCGCGGCGCTGCTCGAGGCCGCCCGGGTGGGCGACACGGCCAGCGCGGAGCAGGCGACCGGCTACTACTGGGGTGAGCCCAAACTGCGGCCGCACGTGCAGCAGCTGCTCGCGGCCGCCCGGGCGGCGGGCGACGAGCGCCTCGTGCAGCTGGCCGAGCGGTTCCTCAGCTGAAAGGGCGCATGCCCGAACTGCCGGACATCGCGCTGTACCTGCATGCCCTCGCCCCTCGGGTGGTGGACGCCGGGCTCGAGCGCCTCCGGATCGCCAGCCCGTTCCTGCTCCGCACGGCCGATCCGCCGGTCGCGGACCTCGCCGGACGGACGATTCGCGCCGTGCGCCGTCTCGGCAAGCGCATCGTGTTCGCGTTCGACGACCAGTATTTCACCGTCCTGCACCTCATGATCGCCGGCCGGCTGCACTGGAAGGCCGCCGGCGGACCGATCCCTCGCCGCTCCGGACTGGCCGCGTTCGATTTTCGGCACGGCACCCTGCTCGTGACCGAGGCGGGCACGAAGCACCGCGCGGCCCTGCACATCGTCCGCGGCGCCAGCGCCCTCGCTGCGCACGACCCCGGCGGACTCGACGTGCTCGACGCGACGGCCGAACAGTTCCGCGCCGCGCTGACCCGGGAGTCCCATACGTTGAAGCGGGCGCTCACCGATCCCCGGGTGCTCGACGGCATCGGCAATGCCTACTCCGACGAGATCCTGCACGCGGCCCGCCTGTCGCCGCTCCGGCTCACGACCCAGCTCACCTCGGACGAAACCGCCCGGCTGTTCCGTGCCGTGCGGGACACCCTGGTCACGTGGATCGAGCGCCTGCGACGCGAGACGGGCGACGCATTTCCCGAGAACGTGACGGCGTTTCGCGACGGGATGGCCGTGCACGGCCGGTTCCGCCAGCCCTGTCCCATCTGCGGCTCGCCGGTGCAGCGCATCCGGTACGCCACCAGCGAGGTGAACTACTGTGCGATGTGCCAGACGGGCGGCCGGAGGCTCGCCGATCGATCGCTGTCCCGCCTCCTGAAGCAGGACTGGCCACGCTCGCTCGATTAGATTCCCCCATGCTCTTCGTCCTCGACAACTACGACTCCTTCACCTACAACCTCGTCCAGCTGTTCGGCGAGCTCGGCGCGGAGCCGGTCGTGTACCGGAACGATGCCATCACCGTGGAGCAAGTCCTTGCGTTGAAGCCCACGGCGGCGGTGCTCTCGCCGGGCCCCGGCACGCCCGGCGAAGCGGGGATCCTCGTGCCGCTCGTGAAAGCGCTGGCCGGCAAACTGCCGGTACTCGGTGTGTGTCTCGGCCACCAGGCGATCGGCGAGGCATTCGGCGCGCGCGTGGTGCGTGCCGACCGCCTGATGCACGGCAAGACGTGCGAGGTGGTCCACGAGGATGACGAATTGTTCGAAGGCATTCCCAGTCCGGTGACGGGAATGCGCTACCACTCGCTCGTGGTCGAGCCGCGGTCGCTCCCCAGGGATCTGGTGATCACCGCCTGGAGCGCCGACCGCCCCCGGGATGACGAGATCATGGCGATGAAGCATCGCCGCCACCCGATGTACGGCGTCCAGTTTCATCCGGAGTCGATCGGCACGGACCACGGCAAGCGGCTGCTCGAGAACTTCCTGCGGGTGGCGCGCGCGATGACCTGACGAGTCCCGTCGAGTAGGTAAAACCCACATTCCCACGCGATTAACACCGCTGTCCGGGCGGCTGTCCCCCCGGGGCTAGACGCCGCGGCACGGATTTTGTATGTTCCCCCGTGCCCGTCCTCGGCGTGATTCCTGCACGGCTGGGCTCCAGCCGCCTCCCTCGCAAGCCACTCCTGCCCCTGGCAGGCGAACCCCTCATTCTCTGGACCGTCCGACGCGTCGCCGAGGCCGGCGTGTGTGATCGCGTGGTGGTCGCGACCGACGCGCGCGACATTGTCACCACCGTCGAGCGGGCCGGATACGAAGCGATACTGACCTCTCCCCACCATCAGTCGGGCACCGAGCGAGTCTCGGAAGTCGTTGCAAACAAATCATTTAAGGCGTTCGACATCGTGTTGAACGTGCAGGGGGACGAGCCCCTGGTGGCGCACGCCGCCCTCACCGCTGCGCTGCTGCGGGTCCGGGGCGGAGATCCGATCGGGACGGCGGCCGGCGACTTGGATCGCGCGCTCGCGGGCGATCCCAACCGTGTGAAGGTCGTCGTCGACGGGCGCGGCCGCGCGGTGTACTTCTCGCGCGCGCCGATTCCGTTCGACCGCGATGCCGCGGGCGACGTGGTCTATCACCAGCACGTGGGCGTGTACGCGTACACCCGGGACGCGCTCGAGCGCTGGGTGCGACTCGCGCCGGTCGCGGAAGAGCGGTGGGAGCGGCTCGAGCAGCTGCGGCCGCTGCTGCACGGCATGACGATCGGGGTGGCGCTGTTTCCGGGACCCGCCGCCCCTGGGGTGGACACGGCAGACGATCTGCGACACACCGAGGCGCAACTGACCCGCCAACTGAAAGAGGTGAGTCCGTGAGCTCGACGAAGTACGTCTTCGTAACCGGCGGCGTGGTCTCGTCGCTCGGCAAGGGCATCGCGGCCGCCTCACTCGGTCGGCTGCTGGTGGAGCGCGGGCTGCGGGTCACGATCCAGAAATTCGACCCGTACATCAACGTCGATCCCGGCACCATGTCGCCGTTTCAACACGGCGAGGTGTACGTCACCGACGACGGCGCGGAGACCGATCTCGACCTCGGCCATTACGAGCGGTTCATCGACCGCTCGCTGTCGCAGGTGAACAACGTGACCACGGGGCGGATCTATCTGTCGGTGATCACCAAGGAGCGGCGCGGCGAGTACCTCGGGTCCACCGTGCAGGTCATCCCCCACATCACCGACGAAATCAAGACCTCGATCCGGCGCCTCGCTCCCGACCACGACGTCGTGATCACGGAAATCGGCGGCACCGTAGGCGACATCGAATCGCTCCCGTTCCTGGAGGCCATCCGGCAGTTCCGCCAGGAGGTCGGCCGCGACAACACCCTGTTCATCCACCTCACCCTCGTTCCCTTCATCGCCGCCACCGCCGAGCTCAAGACCAAGCCGACCCAGCACTCCGTGCGTGAGCTGATGCAGATCGGAATTCAGCCGGACATCCTGGTGTGTCGGACCGAGCGGCCGCTGTCGGAGGAGCTGAAGCGCAAAATCGCGCAATTCTGCAATGTGGACTTCGGCTGCGTGGTGGAAAGCCCCGACGTCGAATCCATCTACGAGATCCCGCTCAAGCTGCACGAGCAGGG
>DATHGL010000371.1:0-2756 GCA_035317625.1 Gemmatimonadales bacterium
TGCCTCGTCGGCTTCCCGGGCGAAACCGACGACGACTTCAGGGCGCTCCTGGCGTTTCTCGAGGAGGCGCAGTTCGACCGCCTGGGCGGGTTCGCCTACTCGCCGCAGGAAGGCACTCGAGGCGTGCAGTATCCCGACGACGTACCCGATGGGGTCAAGCGCGACCGCCTCGAGGAGCTGCTCGAGGTGCAGCGCGCCATTTCGGCCGAGCGGCTGGCGCGGTTCGTGGGACGCGACGTGCCGGTGCTGGTGGACCGTCTGGCCGATCCCGATGAGACGGGCGCCACGCACGTGGGACGGGTGCCGTGGCAGGCGGACGACGTGGACGGCGTGACGTATCTCGAGCAGGGCGGCTGGAGTGCGCCCGGGACGTTCGTGCGGGCGCGCGTCACGGCGAGCGAGGACTACGATTTCCGGGCGGTGGCGCTGACGTGACCCGCTCGGAGGCCCTCTTCGAGCGGGCGAAAGCGGTGCTCCCCGGCGGCGTGAATTCGCCGGTGCGGGCGTTCCGGGCGGTGGGCGGGACGCCCTTTTTCGTCGCTCGGGCGGCGGGGGCGCGCCTGACGGACGTCGACGGCCGGACCTACGTCGACTACGTCTGTTCGTGGGGCCCCCTGATTCTGGGACACGCGCACCCCGCCGTGCTGGACGCGATCCGGGCGGCGGCCGAGCGGGGGTGGACCTACGGCACGCCGTGTGAGGCGGAAGTGGAGCTCGCCGAGCTGGTCACGCGGCGGATGCCGGCGGTGGAGATGGTCCGCTTCGTGAATTCGGGGACCGAGGCGACGATGGCAGCCGTGCGGCTCGCCCGCGCGGCGACGCGGCGCGACGTCCTCCTCAAGTTCGAGGGATGCTACCACGGCCACGCCGACAGCTTCCTGGTGAAGGCGGGCAGCGGCGTCGCGACACTCGGTCTCCCCGACAGCCCGGGTGTTCCCGCCGCCCTCGCCGAGCTCACCGTCACCGTCCCGTTCAACGATCCGGGCGCCGTGGAGGAGGTGTTCCGACGGCGCGGCCGCGAGCTCGCTGCCGTGATCGTCGAGCCGTACGTCGGGAACTGCGGGTTCATTGCGCCCGAGCCGGGGTTCCATGCCGCGCTCCGCGCGCTGTGCGACCGGCACGGCGCGCTGCTCATCTTCGACGAGGTGATGACCGGGTTTCGCGTGGCGGCCGGTGGCGCCCAGGAACGGCTCCAGGTGCGGCCCGACCTCACGACCCTGGGCAAGATCGTGGGCGGCGGCATGCCCGTGGGGGCGTACGGCGGGCGGGCGGACCTGATGCGGCTGGTGGCGCCCGACGGGCCGGTGTACCAGGCGGGGACTCTGGCCGGGAACCCCGTGGCGATGGCCGCCGGCCTGGCCACGCTGCGTGAGACCGGACGCGCGGGTTTTTATGAGGCGCTCGACCAGCGAACCGCTCGGCTGGTCGCGGGTATAGGGGACGCCGCGCGCCGGCACGGGGTCCCGCTCGCGACAGGACACGCGGGCTCGATGTGGGGCTCCTACTTCGCGCCGGGCCCCGTGCGGAACTTCGCGCAGGCCAAGGGCGCGGACACCGCGTTGTTCGCGCGCTGGCACCAGGCCGCGCTCGCGCGCGGCGTGTTCCTGGCGCCCTCGGCGTTCGAAGCAGGATTCGTCTCCAGCGCGCACACCGATGCCGACATCGACTTCTCCATCGCACAACTCGACGCGGCCCTGGGCGAAGCGCGGGCTCGCTAGCATCCTCGCCTTGGCCGCCGCCTGCGCCCGGCCGCAACCCATCACTCCGGGGGCCGAGCCCGAGCTGCGCATCGGCCTGGCGGTCGGCGCGCCGACCGCCACCCTGGGGGGCGACGGCGAGTTGTTCGTCACCGATGCTTCGAACGGTGAGCCGGTCGGCTCCGTCCCTGCCGGTACGGCGTGGACCGTCGTGCCCGAGACCCCGGGCGTCCGTCTTGTCAAGCCGGACGGCTCGCGGACCGAGCGGCGCCTCGGCGTCTCCGCCGTGAACGTCACGGAAAATCGGTTCGCCATGGCGAACGGGCGCCGCTATCGCGGGCGGTTGAACGTCATGCGCGACCCCTCCGGGCTCACCCTGATGAACCGGGTGCCGGTCGAGAGCTACCTCGCGGGCGTGATCGGCGGGGAGATGGGGCCGCGCCGGCCCGACGAGCGCCAGGCGATGCTCGCGCAGGCGGTGGTGTCGCGCACCTTTGCGCTCAAGAACCGTGGCCGCTGGGAGCCGCAGGGGTTCGACGCCTGGGCCGACGTGCGCGATCAGGTGTATAGCGGAGTCGCTGCGGAGACACCCGCGGTGTGGGAGGCCCTGCGCGCCACGCGGGGCGAAGCGGTTTGGTATCACCGCGAGCTCGTCGACGCCTTCTTCCACTCGACGTGCGGCTCGTCGACCGCCGGGGTGGAAGAGGCGTTCAAGACCGCGCGGGCCCGGCCCTACCTGCGGCCGGTCTCGGACGCGTCCGGCGGCGGCCACTATTACTGCGAGCTGTCGCCGCGCTTCCGCTGGCGGGAGCAATGGGACGGCGCCCAGCTGCGCACTATATTGTCGCGGACCCTCCCGGCGGTGATGAACGCCGGTGGGGGCGGGTTGCAGCGCATCACCAACATCGCCGTGACCCGCACGACGCCGTCCGGCCGGGTCGGTGAGCTGTTGATCGCGTTCGAGCACGGCGACGTTCGCGTACCGGGCTCCGACGTGCGCGCCGTGCTGCGGCCGCAGGCCGATCAGCTGCTCGGCAGCACGGCCTTCCAGCTCTCGGT
>DATHGL010000372.1:0-4055 GCA_035317625.1 Gemmatimonadales bacterium
CCGGCACCCTCATCGCCCCGAAACTCGTGCTCACCGCCGGCCATTGCGCCGGCGAGCCGGGCGAGTTCTCGGGGCTCCGCATCTTCAACGAAGCCGACGTCCAGCACGACCCCACCTATCCCAACCCGGGCGGCCCCAACACCATCGAGGCCACCGCGTGGCACTCCCACCCGGCGTTCACCGAGAGTGCCTTCTTCCTGCACGACGTGGGCGTGGTCCGGCTGTCCAAGGCCGTGAAGCTCGCCGCCGGCCAGTACGGCAAGCTCCCCACCGCGGGCCAGCTCGACGCGCTCAAGCCGAGCAGCTCGACGCTGTTTACCGCGGTGGGCTACGGGCTGCAGCAGATCAATCCCGTGTTCGTCGAGTCCCAACGGATCCGCATGTTCGCCGAGCCCCATCTGATCCAGATCAACACCGGCTTCACGGGAACGTTCTCGCTGCTGCTCTCGAACAACACCGCCACGGGCGGCACCTGCTTCGGCGATTCGGGCGGGCCCAACTACCTCGGCTCGAGCAGCACCATCGCCGCCGTGACGTCGTTCGGGATCAACGGGAATTGCGCCGGGACCGGGGGCGTGTTCCGCCTGGACAAGAAGGACGTGCTGGATTTCGTGGGACAAAACCTGAGGTGAGCTGACGCGGGAACCCGAAACAGCAGCACTCCGTTCCTGAAGGCCCGACACCGACTTTGACTAGGGAGGCAGGAACACATGGAGCAGCGTCACCTGGGGTCCCAGGGCCTGGTCGTCTCCGCCATGGGGCTCGGCTGCATGGGCATGTCCGACTTCTACGGCGGGCGCGATGACGCCGAGTCCATCGCCACCATCCATCGGGCGATCGAGCTCGGCATCACCTTCCTCGACACCGCCGACATCTACGGCCCGTTCACCAACGAGCAGCTCCTGGGCCGAGCCATCGGGGATCGGCGCGACCGCGTCGTGCTGGCCACCAAGTTCGGCAACGTCCGGAAACCGGACGGGACGTTCGTCGGCGTGAACGGCCGCCCGGAGTACGTACGCCAGGCGTGCGACGCCTCGCTCGAGCGGCTGGGCGTGGATCACATCGACCTGTACTACCAGCACCGCGTGGACCCGACCGTGCCGATCGAGGACACGGTCGGCGCCATGGCGCAGCTGGTGCGCGCCGGCAAGGTGCGCTATCTCGGCCTCTCGGAGGCCGCCCCCGCCACCATCCGGCGCGCCCACGCGACGCACCCGGTCAGCGCGCTCCAGACGGAGTACTCACTCTGGAGCCGCGACCCGGAGGACGAGATCCTGCCCACCTGCCGCGAGCTGGGCATCGGTTTCGTCGCGTACAGCCCGCTCGGGCGCGGCTTCCTCTCGGGCCAGATCCGACGCTACGAAGACCTCGCCCCCGACGACTGGCGGCGCGGCAATCCCCGGTTTCAGGGTGAGAACTTCGCCAAGAACCTCGAGCTGGTGGCGCGCATCGCGGAGCTGGCGCGGGCCAAGCGGTGCACCCCATCGCAGCTCGCGCTGGCCTGGGTGCTGGCGCAGGGCGAGGACGTCGTGCCCATTCCCGGCACGAAGCGGGTGCGTTATCTGGAGGAGAATGCGGCGGGCGCCGCGGTCGCGCTCGGCGCGGCCGAGCTGGAGACGATCGACCTGGCCTTCCCGAAGGGAGCGACGGCGGGCGACCGCTACGCCGCGGGGGGTATGGCGGCGGTCAATCGATGAGCCGCTTCACCTGCTCGAGGCTCTCGACATCGGCTTTGTCCTGAAATCGCTCCGTCTGTTTCGTGCGAATCAGCGTATCGAGATCGGCGAAGGGAATCTCCACGCCTTCGATCTCGACGCGCTTGGCTTTCGGGGCTGCGTCTGCGTAGCGAACGCTCCAGGCCAGCGTAAGGATGTCGACCCGGGGCTCGTCCCCGACCACGGTGATCGGCTTGACCGCGACCTCGGCGGGGTCGAGCTCGCGAGAGATCCCCCAGGTCAGGCGTTCGAGCGCCTTGAGGACTTGTGCGGCGTTATCGGCCGTCGCTTCGATGAGGATATCGATATCCTTGGTGGCGCGCACCACCCCGTGCAACGCCACCGCAAACCCACCGACGACGACGTACTTCGCGCCGGCTGCATTGAGCAGGGCGCAAACGACAGCGAGTCGCGACTTGGCTACCGGCGCCGCCACCGGTCGTACTCCTCGAACGTGTCAAACGTCCGCGTCCACGGCTTGGGAGGCTTGCGCCCTCGAACAAACTCTTGCCACAACTCTTCCGAGAGTTGGACACGCGCCGCGAGTGCGAGCGCAAGGCCTTCACGGATGGTGCGCTCGCGGGCGGCGGTGAAGGCATCGCGCCCTTGGCGAGCCACGTAGTCGCGAACCGCTTCCGCCACGACAAAGCTGCGTGACCGCCGCTGGCGCTTTGCCTCGGCGTCGAGCGCCGACCGCAGTTCGGCCGGAAGGGATACGGAGAGAATCGTCGCCAGGGTGCTCTCGCGGTTATTAACAGTTAATAATCTATGGAAGACGGTGCGCTCCTGCAAGAACAAGCCACGTAACACGTTGAGATATTGAGGGTGTCCTGCTAGCGAGTGCCGAACGCGGACCCCTCGACGGGAGGGCTCGGCGCGTCCTCGCATCCGAGCGAGAGCGCTATAGCGAGGACGGGCGTGAGAAGACGGGTCAGGGCGCTCATCGCACGCGTCTCCCAGAGGGCCGCCGGCAGATCGGGCACGGCCCCATCCGCGGCTCCCTGCCGAGCACCAGCTCCACCGGCCCGAGCGTGACCGCCGTATCGGTGAGCGTCACGCTGAGCGTCATCACCCGCCCGTCGGTCGAGCCCGAGAACCGCGCCGGGTGGTCGGGCCCGCGGGCCACGGGGTACAGGGTGATGTTGTAGCGGCCAGGGACGTCGAACCGGCCCTGCTCGTCGGCGACGAGCGCCTGCTTGGTGTCACCCGCGGTGCAGCCGATGTGGACGTGGGCGGTGGTGTCGAAGGCGATCAAGCCGGCGTTCTCTCCACCCCACGTGCCTTCGATTGGCCCGCGGAATCGCGGGCTTGCGAGCTCACAGTCGCGCAGCAGGACCAGGGCCAACCCGGCAAGGACGATGCGGTTCATGGGAGCGCCTCCATATCCCTTACCCCTGCAGCCACTTGCCCGTCACAAGCAGCTCCTGCACCAGGTCCGGGGTGGTCCGGCCCGCCGCCTCGGCGGCGAAATTGATCACCAGCCGGTGCGTCAGGACCGTGGACGCCACCGCCCGCAGATCGTCCTCGTCCGGCATCGGCCGGCCGTCCAGCGCCGCCCGCGCCTTGGCACCCAGGACCAAATACTGCGACGCCCGCGGCCCCGCCCCCCACGACACGTATTCCTTGATGAACGCCGGCGCCTCGGCGTCCCCCGGCCGGGTCATGCGCGCCAGCGTCACCGCCGCGCGCACCAGCGGCTTCGCCACCGGCACGCGGCGCACCAGATGCTGCAGCGCCACCACGTCTTCGGCCGTCAGCACGGGCGCGATCTGGGCCGCGAGATCGCCCGTGGTCGACTCGACGATGGTCTGTTCCTCTTCCTTGGTGGGATAGCCCACCCGCAGCTCGAACATGAAGCGGTCGAGCTGCGCCTCGGGCAAGGGATAGGTCCCCTCCTGCTCGATCGGGTTCTGCGTCGCGAGCACGAAGAACGGCGCGGGGAGCGAATGCGTCTGGCCCGCCGCCGTCACCTGATGCTCCTGCATCGCCTGCAGCAGCGCGGCTTGCGTCTTGGGCGGTGTGCGATTCACCTCGTCCGCCAGCACGATGTTGGCGAACACCGGCCCGCGCACGAACCGGAAGCCGCGCTTCCCCGTGGTCTGGTCTTCCTCGATGATCTCGGTGCCGGTGATATCCGAGGGCATCAGGTCGGGGGTGAACTGGATGCGGGAGAACTTCAAGTCGAGCGTCTGGGCGACGGTCTGGACCATGAGTGTCTTGGCGAGCCCGGGCACGCCCAGGAGCAGCGCGTGGCCGCCCGAGAAGATCGCCGTGAGGATGCCGTCCAACACGTCGTGCTGCCCCACGATGCGGCGGGCCACCTGCGCCAGCAGGTCCGAG
>DATHGL010000373.1:0-5938 GCA_035317625.1 Gemmatimonadales bacterium
CCTCCGGCCCGGCGAGAAGCTGATGATCTCGCTCGGCACGCCGGGAATCGTCTACAAGGATCTGCTGATCATCGGGAGCCGCACCGCCGAGAGCCTCCCGACGCCACCGGGCGACGTGCGGGCCTATGATGTCAGAACCGGGGCGCTGCGCTGGACCTTTCACACCGTGCCGCGGCCCGGCGAGTTCGGCTACGCCACCTGGCCGAAAGACGCGTGGACGTACACCGGCGCCGCGAACAACTGGACCGGGATGTCGCTCGACACGACGCGCGGGCTCGTGTTCGTGCCCACGGGCTCGGCGGCCGACGACTACTATGGGGCCAACCGCACAGGGGACAACGTATTCGCCAACTCGCTCGTCGTGCTGAACGCCGCGACGGGCAAGCGAGTGTGGCATTTCCAGTTCGTGCGGCACGACATCTGGGATCGAGACCTGCCGGCGCCGCCCAACCTGGTCACGGTGCGGCGCGACGGCCGGGTGATCGACGCGGTCGCGCAGATCACCAAGTCCGGCCACGTGTTCCTGTTCGACCGCGTCACCGGCGAGCCCCTGTTCCCGATCCAGTACCGCAGCTATCCGACTTCGGACGTGGAGGGCGAGGTCACGTCCGATTCGCAGCCGTTCCCGGTCGTGCCCGAGCCGTTCGCGCGCCAGCAGGTCACCGAGGACATGCTGACCGAGCGCACGCCGGAGGCGCATCGCGCCGTACTCGAGCGTTTCAGGGCGATGCGGAGCGGCGGCCAGTTCGTCCCGGGAAGCCTGCGGGGCACGATCGTGTTCCCCGGCCTGGACGGCGGCGGGGAATGGGGCGGCGCGGCGTTCGATCCCGAGACGTCGCTGCTGTACGTCAACGCGAACGAGATGGCATGGACCGTGACCCTGGTCGAGAGGCGTCCACCGGCAGCGGCGACCGTGAGCGGCAAGGAGCTGTACGCCGAGCACTGCGCCGGCTGTCACCGCGCCGACAGGAGCGGTACTCCTCCGACGTTCCCGTCGCTGCTCGATCTGACGGACCGACTCATGACGCCGGAGATCAGAGCGGTGCTGTCGGAGGGAGGCGGCCGGATGCCCGGATTCGCGCGCCTGGGCTCCGACGCCTTGTCGGCACTCCAGCGCTACATCCTGACCGGCGACGAGACGCGGACGGCGTCGACGGCGAGCCCGGCGAGCCCGGCGAGCACGCCGTCCCCGATCGATCAGAAGTACCGCAGCGAGGTCGAGCGATTCCTGGATCCCGATGGCTACCCGGCGGTGAAGCCACCGTGGGGGACGCTCAGCGCCATCGACCTGAGCACCGGGCGGTACGCGTGGAAGGTCCCGCTGGGCGAATATCGCGAGCTCGCGGCCCAGGGGATGACGAATACGGGATGCGAGAACTATGGCGGTCCGGTGGTGACCGCGGGCGGCCTGGTGTTCATTGGAGCGACGAACTACGACGGCAAGCTGCGTGCGTTCGACAAGGCCACTGGCGCACTGCTGTGGGAGACGACGCTCCCGGCCTCAGGGAACGCAACGCCCGCGACCTACGAGGTGGACGGACGGCAGTTCGTGGTGATCGCCACGAGCAGCGGCAAATCGCGAGTGCAGGCGCCCGCCAGCTACGTCGCCTTCGCGCTGGACCAACCGTAGCGCAAACGGCGAGGGGTGGTGTCGCATAGTGCGCCCGGGAGGATTCGAACCTCCGACCAACAGCTTAGAAGGCTGCTGCTCTATCCACCTGAGCTACGGGCGCCAAAATACTAGACGCACAGACGCGTAGACGCACAGAAACTACGATGCCCGATAATTTAGCAATCCCGTGCTCCTCCCGCCGTATATCGCCCCCGCCCTAGCCTCTTAGATTGAAGCTGGATGGAGACTAAGCTCAGATACGTCGCGCCCCCTGTCACACCAGAACGGGCCCTGCGGGTGCTCACCGAGCCTGACCGCAACCCCGGCATTCCCCTCGACTTGGATCTGGTCCGGGCGCTGCGCGTCAACCGCAGCGCCGTGGAGCGCCGCGCGGCGACGATCGCCACCCGACGCACCGTCAAGAAGGAATGGCAGGCTGCCTGGCTGCTCCGGGCGATCAGCTGCATGGACCTGACCACGCTCCAAAGCGATGACACGCCCACGAACGTGTTGCGGCTGAGCGCCAAGGCGCAGGACCCCACTCGCCCCCCATTACCGCGCTGCAGCTACCGCACAATGACGCGCCGCTCCACGACGGTATCCCTGCCAACGACCCGGACAGTCCCGACGCCGGGGTGCAAGAAATGAATTACCACCGGTCGGCGAGCGATCCATGCGACGGCTGGGCACATCTCGTTGTCCCGCATCCGAACGACAATTGAATCGAAGAGACGGACGGTCACGAGGAGGTCATCGGACGCGACCTGGGGTACCGCCCGACGTGTGCAACCGCCACCCTTCGTCCACACAACCACCGTCTCGGGGACACCAGCCGTGACGGTGTCCGGTATCTGGACGGCCGGCAGGGTTGGTCGGTCGGTGCCTATGGGCGATGGCTCGAGCCGCCAATCCGACTGAAAGATCGCGCACGCGGCCACAGAGGCACATACGAGAGAGAGCGCGCGCTGCCGGACAACGACTTCCGGGCGCGCGGCGGATTTGCGAAACCGGAGTGCGTAGGTGCTGCAAATCGCGTGCACGCCAGTCAATTCCACGTCGCGTTCCGCCCGCGCGCGCGCAACGGCTGTCAGGGTCCGTGTGGAAGTACGCGAAATGTCCTAGAACGCTCCCACTCGGGCAGAAGCTGGCACCTAGACCGTCCCGGCTGACAGGAGCTTACGTTGTAGAGAAGCCGGAATTCCCCGTCGAATTTCCCCATCGGCGCATTCGTCTTTCCATCTGCGGCATTGGGCCCCTCAATCCGCAGTGTATCAACGCGAGCCGCGTGTGGGGCGATAACGATCGGAGAGTCGTGGCCCACGCAGGCCCAGACGCGCTCATAAGCAGCGTCCTCAGTCGTGTCGTCGACCATCTCGATGCCATACATGGGGGTCGGATCCGTCGGGTAGCAGCGTGATACGTAGAGCGTGTCAGGAGTCCGATTCTCGTAGGTTGCCACCAGGGTGAAGGCGTAGCTACACGTGTTGCTCTTCCCTCTACGGCAGGTCGCCGAGTATTCGGACCGATCCAGACGAAGAGGTGAGCTTACTTGCGCTAATCCAGTCGCGCTTGAGAGCACCAGCTCGAAGAAAGCTAGGGTCGTGATACGGCGGGTGCTGGGCATCGAGAAACCCTCGTCGCTTTCGGCCTAACGAATCGCGCTTTTGAGCTCGGGGGCGACGGCTCGCACGGCACCCCGTTGAACTATACTTCCTGCTCTCAAGGCACAACCACGCCTTGGCCGAAACGCGGCGCACGGGAGCGGGCTCTCGCGCTCACGCTCCCGCGGCGCGTCAGGGTCCACTCTAAAACACCACAGACCCGGGTATTCCTGTATTAGCCCCGACCAAGGGGCAAAACTTGAGGATTCTAGCGTGGCTTGAGGGAACACCGTTGGGAGCAGCGCAAGAAAGCACGGGATCGGTGATGCCCTTATCGATGTCCCATGCGGCGAGTTCATCCTGAGCCATCGACGGTTCCTTCGTGCTGTCATCGCCGAGTTCAGATTGCACAGAATCGCCGGGTGAAATTGCACACTTGGGTATCCGGCGTGGGGCCTGACGTCGAGGCCCCTTCCTTCGGAGCTTGCCTGCTCCTCGTTGGGGGAGCGGGCCTGTGTACGGATGGGATACCCTCGTGCTGCTCAAACACTATGTGGAGTCCGGGCTCTCGAAGACGGCCATTGCCCGGCAGCTGGGCGTCAGTCGCCGAGTCATCTATCACTGGATCACGACCGGCCAGCTCGATCGCGAGGTGAGCGGGACGGCCCCCGCGCGTTGCCGGGCGTCGCGCGGGACGAAGCTCGCGCTACCAGCCGCTGATTCAGGAGCGGCTGGCGACCTATCCGCCGCTGTCGGCCGTCCGCCTGCTCGAGGAGTGTCGCGCCGAGGGGTACGCGGGCGGGTACAGCCAGCTGAAGGCCTACGTGGCCCGCATCCGCCCGCGGCCTGAGCCTGAGCCGATCGTGCGCTTCGAGACGGCGCCTGGCCAGCAGGCCCAGTTCGACTTCGCCGAGATCCGCTTCTCCTGGGGGAAGCGCTTTGCGCTCCTCGTGGTCCTCGGCTACTCGCGCGTGCTCTACGTCGAGTTCGTGACGCGCCAGACGGCCCTCACCGTGATGCTCGGGCTCGAGCGCGCCTTCGCGGCCTTCGGCGGCGTCCCCCAGGAGATCCTCTTCGATCAGATGAAGAGCGTCATCTTGGACGATCAGCGCCCCCACGGGGGGCGGCTGCTCGAGAATCCCGAGTTCCTCCGCTTCGCGGCCCATTGGGGGTTCCGCGTCCGGGCGTGCCGTCCCTTCCGGGCCAAGACGAAAGGCAAAGTGGAGCGGCCGGTCGGCTACCTCCGGGGCAATTTCCTCTACGGCCGGACGTTCCTGGGCGACGCCGACCTCGCCGACCAATGCGCCCGCTGGCTCGTCCGCGCCAATCAGCGCGTCCATGGCACCACCCGGGTCGTCCCCCTGAGCCGCCGGCGGAAGAACAGACCGCCTTGCTGCCCCTCGCGGCCCGCCCGTACCGCTCCCTCGTGCTCACGCCGCCCGCGCCGGTGCCGCCCCCGCCCGCGCGGGCCCCCCGCGTCTCGGTCGAGCGCCGGTCGCTGGCGAGCTATACCGAGCTCGTCCCGGAGGCGGTCTGATGCCCGCGCCCTCCCTCCGCGATCGGCTCCGGGCCCAGCTCGCCGATCTCAAGATGCCCGGCGCCCTCGAAGCCCTCGACGACACTCTGCGCCGGGCCGACAGCGGCGAGCTCGCCGCCGGGGAGGCGATGAGCGCGCTCCTCGGGAGCCACATCACGCTGCGCAATCAGCGCCGGCTGCAGACCGCCATGCGGTCCGCGCGACTCCCGGCCGTGAAGACCCTGGCCGACTTCGATTTCAGCTTCCAGCCGAGCGTCAAGCGCGACCAGCTGGAGAGCCTCCACACGCTGAGCTTCATCGAGCGGCGGGAGAATGTGGTGTTCCTCGGGCCCCCGGGCGTCGGCAAGACGCACCTGGCCGTGAGCCTCGCCG
The DNA here is from genome assembly GCA_035317625.1 of Gemmatimonadales bacterium. Classification (GTDB taxonomy): domain Bacteria; phylum Gemmatimonadota; class Gemmatimonadetes; order Gemmatimonadales; family GWC2-71-9; genus AG41. Next base: position 5,123 of record DATHGL010000373.1, read on the forward strand.
TCGCTGCGGCCGAGGGCGGCCGCCGCGTCTACTACGCCACCCTCGCCGACCTCATCACCTCCCTCGAGGACGCGCAGCAGGCGGGCCGGCTGAGCCATCGGCTCCGGACCCTCGTCTTCCCCAGCCTCATGATCATCGACGAGATCGGCTATCTGCCCATCAGCCGGACGGGGGCCATGTTCTTCTTCCAGCTCATGTCCCGCCGCTACGAGCACGCGAGCACCGTGCTCACGAGCAACAAAGGCTTCGAGGAGTGGGGCGAGGTGATGGGCGACGACGTCATGGCCGCCGCCCTGATCGACCGGCTCCTCCACCATTGCCATATCGTGAACATCCGGGGCAACAGCTACCGGATGCGGGAGCACCGGGCCCTCGCCACTCGCCTGGCCACCACGCCCGCCAAGCCCCCGCCACCCCGTGCCCGCCGGCCCAGCCGGCAGGAGGCCTGAGCCTTCACCCCCAGGGCTGGCCACCCCCCGAGTGTGCAATTTCAGTCGGGGAATGGAGTGACCCCCTGCAGTTGGACAGGCGGGTCCGTTGGCATTGACCTACGCGGCCGTCTGCGCATGTTGGGCCTCGTACTCCTCCGGGGGCCGATAGCCCAAGGATGAGTGAAGGCGTTTGCGGTTGTAGACCTCTTCCAGGAAGTAGGGGAGGCGGTCGATCGCGTCCTGCACTGTGGCATAGTCGTGCAGGTAGACCTCCTCGTGTTTCAGGGTCTTCATGAAGCTCTCGACGCGGGCGTTGTCGTACGGGTTCCCCGTGCGCGACATCGACCCCCGGAGTCCCGCCTCCGCCAAGCGCTCGCGGTAGCGC
>DATHGL010000374.1:0-7027 GCA_035317625.1 Gemmatimonadales bacterium
TAACTGCGTTTCCATCTCCATCAATGACCCTCTCGCGATCGACACGTGCCGCACATAGTCACCGAGATACTTCCTTCCGTGTCCCTCGGCAATATTTGAGGGAACCGACACCGCAGCGCGTCTCAACTGCTGAGCGAGCGCGTACCTCTCCTCACCCGGGAACCGTTTCGCGAACCCGTACGCCTCGATGACCAAATCCATGGCACGCTGCCATACCAAGAGATCGCGATACCCGTTGATCACCGATTGCGAGCGCCTTGGCGCGTTCACAACCCCCCCAGGGAGAATCAGACTCAGCCTAGCACCTGTTTTGTCTGGGTGTGGGATCGTTCTTCGGCATCTACGAGCATTCGCACGCATCGTTTGATCTGATCCCCAACCCCCAGCACCTAACCCCTCCCATGACCGATACTGAGACCGCGATCCGTGAAGTCGTCAACCGCGAAACCCGCGCCTGGGACACCCAGGACGCGGAGCTGCTCGTCTCCTGCTTCCACCCCGCCATGGTCTGGCCCTGGCCCCCCACCCCGCAATCGCACGATCCGATGACGTGGGTCATGGTGTGGGGTCGCTTCAACGCGGAGCGCTGGAGGCGCGGCTGGCAACAGCTGTTCGACACCCACACCCTCGTGCGCAACACGCGCGACATCAAGAAGATCGTCGTGTCCGCCGAAGGCGACGGCGCGTTCGGGGTGGTGGACATCGATACGCGGTGGCGGCACCGACAGACGGGCGTGGAGCAGCATTGGACGGGGCGGACCTGCAAGATCTACACGCAGGTCGGCACCCAGTGGAAGATGATCGCGCAAACGGGGGTGCTGCAATACTGAGGGGCTCGGTGTTAGGGGTAGGTGCTTGGGCATACCTCCAGCCCCAGCACCTAACCCCCAACACCTCTTTCTCACCGCCGGGCGACGCTCACCCCTTCGAGCAGCACCGACGGTGCCCAGCGGGACCCCGTCCAGCGCGCGTCGTTCCCGAAGCCCCCGACTCGCTTCCAGAGCTCGTACGCGTTCCCCGCGACCGCGGCGTCCTTCACGCGGCCCGTGATCTCGCCCCGCTCGATGCGATACGCCAGGGCGACGGGGTGACTGAACGCTCCGCCGATCACGTTTCCCTGCCCCACCCCGATCAGCTCGTCGACCAGGAGGCCGTCTTTCACGTCGCGAAGCAGGCCCCCACCGAGTTCCCACAGCGTTCCCCCTGACACCTCATCCCCAGCACCGAGCACCAGGTTCGTGTATGCCGGCACCGGTTTCCCGAAAATCCCGCGGGTCCCGTGCCCCGTGCTCTCGGCCTTCGCCCGCGCCGCCGTCTCGAGATCGTAAATGAACCGTTGCACGACGCCACGCTCCACGAGGCACGTGGTCCGAGAGGGCACGCACTCATCGTCCACGGGGCGGGACGCCGCGCGACCGGCGCGCAGCGGATGGTCCACGAGCGAGAACCCGGCGTCGAACACGTGGTCGCCGATCCTCGCGCCCAGCGGCGAAATGCCCTGCAGCACCGCCTTGCCCGAGAGGGCCTGCGTGACCGGGAGCATGAGCGCCGACAGCCCAGGGGGGGTGAAGATCACCGGGAGGGCCCCGTCGGGCGGCGCGACGATGCGCAGGGCGTGATCGAGCCGCGCGTTGATGGCGTCGGCCAGGGCCGCCACCGCGTCGCCGGACGGGAGATCCGCGCCCTCGAAGGCGTCGCCGACGGCGAGCACGTCGTCGCCCGCGATGCGCCACACTTCGGCGCTCACGCCGATCCCGGTCGAGCGATACTCCCCCAGCGCCCCAGCGGAGTTCGCCACCCGCGTCTCGGCGGTCTCGCGCTCGACCGAGACGTTCACCCGGCATCCCTCGCGCTCGAGCCGCGCCAGGAGCGAGCGACCGATGGCGATCAGATCGTCGAGCGAGGCGTTCGCCGCCTGCTGGAAGAACGTCGGAAGCGACGGCAGGGCGGCGTGCGCTGGAAACACGAGATCGAGCTCCTCCCCCAGCTCGGCCGACGCGAGTGCGCGATCCACGAGGGGCGCGACCTGCGCCGCCCCTCCGTCGTCCCCCCCCACCGCCGTGGTGCCCGCGACGCCCACCCGGCCGCGGTGGCGCACGCGCAGATTCGCGCCCGCTTCCTCCGTGGCGCCCGCGGACTTGAGCCGCCCCCACTCCAACGCGACCGCGGTCCGCTCGACCCGGCGCCACAGCGCGTCGGCACCGCCGTCCACGCGGCGCCGGGCGAGCTCGAGCAGCCGCTCGATCACGCCGGAACGTCGCCGCCGACGAGCGCCGCTTCGATACGCACGTGCGGGGCGCCCTCCGTGACCGGGAGGGGGACCTGGCCGCCCTTGCCGCAACCGCCGCCCATCTGGTTCCAGCGGAAGTCGCCCGCGATGTGGTCGATCCGGTCGAGCGTCTGGAACAGGTTCCCCGCGAGCACGACGTCCTTGACGAGCTCGGCGACGTGCCCGTCGCGGATCATGCGGCCGTAGGCGGCCGTGAACGAGAAGTTCTCGAGCATCGTCTGGCCGCCGAACGCGCCGCACGCGTACACGCCGAGCTTCACGTCCCGGATCAGATCCTCGAGCCGGCCCCGCCCGTTCCCGATATAGGTGTTCGTCATGCGCACGATGGGGGCGTGGCGGAACGAGATCGCGCGCGCGTTGCCGGTGGGCCGCTCGCCCATTGCCGCGGCGGTCTCGCGCGAGTGCAGCCGGCCGACCAGGATCCCGTCCTTGATGAGCGGGGTGTCCTGCGTCGGCGTCCCCTCGTCGTCGAACGGCAGCGTGCCGCGGAGGCCGGGGGCGGCGCCGTTGTCCCCCACATTCAGGACCGGCTTCCCGAAGCGCCGGCCGATGGTCATCATGTCGCGTGCCTGCGGGTTCTCGTACACGAAGTCGGCTTCGGAGAGATGCCCGAACGCCTCGTGGATGAACACGCCGGCGAGCTCCGAGTCGAGAATCACGGGATAGGTGCCGCCCCGCACCATGGGCGCGTCGAGCAGCGCAACGGCGCGCTCCGCCACCTCGCGGAATCCGGCCTCGCGCTCCTGGACCGACCGCCAGCCACGGCGCAGTCCGATCGACTCGAGTCCTTTCTCGATCGTGCCGTCGCGTCGCGCCACGGCCGTGCCGGAGAGCGTGACTTCGGGCCGCAGCTCGTGCAGGACCGTGCCGTCCGAGTTCACGTACCAGTACTCGCTCACCTCGTCGCGGTACGCGGCGAGGGTGTCGACGATGCGGTCGCTCACCGCGAGCATCGCGCCGTTGCATGCCTCGATGAGCCGTTTCTTCTCCGCGAGCGGAACGCCGCGCACATCGCCGTCCAGGTCGAGGATCGCATCGGCGCGCTGGGCGGGAACGTCGGCGAGACGGATGGGGGGGTCGACGCGGACCGCGCGCGACAACTCGCCCGCGCGGCCGACCATCGCCTCGAGGCGGTCCAGCGACGTGAACGAGGCGACGCCCCAGCCGCCGCTCCGGTGCAGGGCGCGCACGCAGCCGCCCTGATCCTCGTTGGCGGTGGCCGATTCGAGCCGCCGGCCGCGGAAGGTGACGGCGGTGCTCCAGGTGCGTTCGACGCGGATTTCGGTGTAGTCGGCGCGGGAGCTCCGGAGCGCCGCGGTGAGGCGATCGATCAACCGCCGAGTTCCTTGAGCTTCGCGGCGTAGTCGGGCCGCATCACGATCTCCCCGTCGATAATGACCTCACGGTCCCAGGGGAGGATGATGAAGTTGTCGGTCTCGAGCGCGGAGAAGTCCGGCTGAAAGGGGCCGGTGCGGAACGAGACGGCGGTCTTCACGTCGGCGGGCTTGAGCTCGCGCACGGCGTTGAGCGCGAGCTTCATGGTGGCGCCGCTATCGCACGTCTCGTCCACGATCAGCACGCGTCGGCTGGTGACGATGTGCGGCGGACCGGCGATCACGACCGGTCGCCCGCCCGTCTCGGCGCGGGTGATGGCCATGGACGCAAAATCGCGCTGCAGGATGCTCGCCACCACCGCCCCCGGGATCACGCCCGCTCGGGCGATCCCGATCACCACGTCCGGGTCGTACGCCCGGAAGATCTTGAGCGCCAGCGCCCGGCACATCTCCCCGAAGAACGGCCAATCCACTTCGAGGACGCCGTGCGGCGGCTTCCGCGCCGTGCGCGTGTTGCGGGGTGCCGGAGTGCCGGGGGCGGCGGACATGGGGTGTGAAGCTACATTGCAAAGTGACGCGGCCGCAAGCTATTTTCGGCCCATGGGTTTCTGGCGCCGCCTGTTCGGCGGCTCGGGCGCCGATGAGGTCAACCCCCAGCGCCTCGACTATCTGAACGAGGCGCTCGCCCTCGAACGTCAGGGCGACTACGACGCGGCCCTCACGTCGTACCGCTTGGCGCTGCGCGATCATCCCAACGATGCGCGCATTCTCCAGAACATGGCGATCGCGCTCACCAAGACGCGGCGCATCGACGAAGCGATCCGGCACTACCGCCGTGCCCTGGAGCTCGACCGCGAGCTGGCGGGCGCGCATTACGGGCTCGCGTTCCTGCTCTTGAAGCGCGGCGACCCGGACGGCGCGACCCAGCACCTCCGCGCGTTCCTGGCGCACCCGCCCAAAGGGCCCGACGCGCAAAAATGGATCGAGCACGCGACCCAGGCGCTGCGCGACCTCGGCGCCTCGGGCCCCACCCCAGCCGCCGCGGCGGAGGGGCCCTGACCGCCCGGCCCCCAGAGGGGGGCCGGGGGGGCCGGGGGGACCGGGGGGGCCGGGGGGGCCGGTCCGGCGGCGTCGTCCTGGTGCTCGCGGCGGCTCTGACCTGCGGCAAGTTCGGCCCCGGGGACCTGAACCATCCCATCGCGCTCGAGGTCGCCGCCCCGGACAGCCTCGAGGAGTACGACACGCTCCGTCCCCGCGCCCGCGTGATCGACGGCTATGGCGACTCGGTCGCCGCGACGATCGTGTGGTCCACCGCCGATACCGCGATCCTCACGCTCCTGGACAGCACGATGGGGACGACGGTCGTGAACCACCCGGGGCCCACGCCGGGCCGCCTGCTGGCGCGCACCGGGGGGCTGTTCAGCAATCCGATCTCGATCCGGGCGCTCGCCGCGGCAGACCGACTGTTCGCGACCGGCACGACCGTCGATACGGTGACGCTGTCGGTCGACTCGCTTTCCGACTCGCTTCAGGTGGAGGTCGCCGACACGATCGCGTCCGCGAGCGGAGGCGATTCACTGACGGTCGCGCTCGCCGGCCGCCCGGTGGTCTACACGATCACCTATCCGGGGGCCGCCGGACCGGTCACGCTCGTCACGGAGGACTCGACGCACTTTCTCGTGACGACCGACACGGTGGCGACCGGCCCTTCGGGAATTGCGTTCGTCAAAGTGCGGCTCCTCGGTCCGACCGTCCCCGACAGCGTCGCCGTGACGGCGAGCGGCCGGCGCGCGGTGGGTGATACCGTCCCGGGATCCCCGGTCACCTTCGTCGTGAGGTTCCAGCCATGAGCGCCCGCACCCTGACCGAGCTGTTCTTCGACGCCGTGGACCATTACGGCGATCATGCGGCCGCGTTCCGGTACAAGGCCGAGGGCGCCTGGCGGGCCGTCCCGCATCGCGAGGCCGCGGAGCGCGTCCAGGCCCTGTCCCTCGGGCTGCGGGAGCTCGGGCTCGTGCCGGGCGACCGGGTCGCGATCCTCTCGGAAACGCGGCTCGAGTGGGCCCTCGCGGACTACGCCTGCCTCTGCGCCCGCGCCACGGACGTCCCGATTTACCCCACCCTCCCCGCGAATCAGGTCGAATACATCCTGCGCGACTCGGGCGCGGCCGCGGTGTTCTGCTCGACGGCTACGCAGGTCGAGAAGATCCGGGCGGTGCAGGCCGGGCTGTCGTCGCTCCGCCACGTCGTCGTGTTCGACGGGCAGGGCAGCACGGGCGTGATCACGCTCGCCGACGTCGAGGCGCGCGGGCGGGCCAGCGCCGCCAGGTATCTCCGCTTCAAGGATGAGGCGTTGGCGGTGCGGCCGGAGGACCTCGCGACCCTGATCTACACCTCGGGAACCACCGGCCAGCCCAAGGGCGTGATGCTCAGCCACGGGAACATCTGCTCCAACGTGCGCGGGTCCGTGGAAATGCTCCGGCTGAGCGAAAGCGACACGTGCCTCGCCCTCCTGCCGCTGTCGCACATCCTCGAGCGGATGGTGGATTACTACTTCTTCCACGTGGGGGTGACCATCAACTACGCCGAGTCCGTGGACGCCTTCGCGCAGAACCTGCAGGAGGTGCGACCGACGGTCGTCGCCGCCGTTCCCCGCGTGTACGAGAAGGTGTACGCACGCGTGCTCGAGAACGCGCTCACGGGAAGCGCGGCGAAGCGTCGCATTTTCCTGTGGGCGAAACGCATCGGCGAGCGCTGGGCGGCGCACCGGCTGGCGGGGGTTCCGGTGCCGCTGGGGCTCAGGCTGGCCCACGCGATCGCGGACCGCCTGGTGTTCTCGAAGCTTCGGGCCCGCACCGGCGGCCGCATCAAGCTGTTCGTCTCGGGAGGCGCGCCGCTTTCCGCCGAGATCGGGCGGTTTTTCTACAGCGCGGGGTTGCCGGTGATCGAAGGGTACGGATTGACGGAAACCTCTCCGGTCCTGACGTTGAATCCGCTCACGCGACCGAAGTTCGGCACCGTAGGCAAGCCGATCCCCGGGGTCGAGATCAAGATCGCCGCCGACGGCGAGATCCTCGCCAAGGGCCCCAATATCATGCTGGGCTACTACAACAAGGCGGAGGAGACGCGCGAGGCCATCGACGGGGGCGGGTGGTTCCACACCGGCGACGTCGGCGAGCTGGACGCGGATGGCTATCTGAAGATCACCGACCGGAAGAAGGACCTCCTCAAGACGGCGGGCGGCAAGTACATCGCGCCGCAGCCGATCGAGAACACGGTGCGCCTGAACAAGTTCGTGGCCAGCGCCGTCGTGCTCGGCGATCAGCGCAAGTTCCCGATCGTCCTCGTCGTGCCCAACTTCGACCAGCTCGAGCGGTGGGCCCGGGAGCGCAACCTCGCCTAC
>DATHGL010000375.1:0-4784 GCA_035317625.1 Gemmatimonadales bacterium
AGACGCCCGCGCAGGCGGCGGATCCGGACCACGGGATTCGTGAGTTTGTCGCGGGGACGGGCGGTGGCAGCCTCTACAACGATCAAGGCACCCCGTTGCCGAACAGCGAGCGCTTCAATGGGACGGCCTCGGGCGTGTTGAAGCTCACGCTGGGCTCCGGGACCTATGCATGGCAGTTCATCCCCGTCGCGGGCCAGACGTTCACTGACGCCGGGAGCGGCGCGTGCCACGCCGCGCCCTCCACCGTGAGCGCAGCACCCGCGACCATTCAGGCGAGCACCGGGTCGACCGTCGCGACGATCACCGTCACCGCCAGAGATCAGAGCGGGAATCCCTTGAGCGGCGCGACCGTCGTGCTCTCGGCCACGGGATCCGGCAACACGCTCAGCCAGCCCGTTGGGGCGACCGACCTGAGCGGTGTGGCGACCGGCACCCTCAGCTCGACTGTCGCGGGAGGCAAGACCGTCTCGGCCACGATCAACGGCGCCGCGATCGCGCAGACCGCGACGGTCACGGTGACCCCGGCCGCGGCGTCGGCGCTCGCATTCACTGTCCAGCCGACGAGCGCGGCGACGGCCGCGCGGATTTCCCCAGCCGTACAGGTGGAAGTGCGCGACGTGGTGGGCAACCGGGTCTCGAGCGCCACGACCGTGGCGATGGCGATCGGCACCAACCCGGCTGGCGGCACGCTCCTGGGCACCAAGGCGGTCGGCGCGGTGGCAGGCGTGGCGACGTTCAGCGACCTCGCAATCGACGTGGCGGGGACCGGCTACACGCTCCGCGCCAGCTCGGGCACGCTGACAGGTGCTACCTCGACGGCGTTCGACATCAGAGCCAGCTCGGTCTCGGGGTCCCTGTCCACCGTGAACGCCGCTCCCACGACCATCGCGGCGGGCGTGGGCGCCGCGACGGTCACCGTCACCGTGAAGGACGCGTCAGGCGCCCCGGTGCGTGCGGCGACCGTGGTCCTCGCGGCGACCGGGAGCGGGAACACGCTCACTCAGCCCGCCGGGCCGACCGACGCGAACGGGATGACGACCGGGACGTTGAGCTCGACGGTACCAGAGACGAAGACCGTGTCGGCCACGGCGAACGGGACGGTCATCACACAGACGGCGACCGTCACGGTGACGGCGTCGTCTCCGCCTGGCGCGATCAGCCAGACGCTGCTCACGGTCGGCACGAACATCGTCAACCAAACGGTCTACACCACGGCGTCCATCGCCCCGGCTGCCAACACGCTCATCACGGTCACGGTGCTCGAGCATAACGCCACCAGTGCCCCCCCGAGTCCCACGTTGTCGGGCGGCGGCATGACCACCTGGACGGAGGTGGCGAGCGTCACGTTTGACGTCCTATCCACGCCGCACCGGCGCCTCACGATCTTCCGGGCGATGAGCGCGGCGCCGGGGAGCGGACCGATCACGATCACGTCCAGCGTGGCCGTGTCCCACTGCCAGTGGATCGTGTCCCAGTGGGCCGGGGTGGAGACGGGCGGGGTGAACGGGATAGGCGCCATCGTGCAGACCGGCTCGAGCCGGGGCGACCTGGTGAACGGCCTGACGGTCCCGCTCGCCGCCTTCGGGAATGCCAACAACGTGGCCTACGGCGCCTTCGCCGTGAATCGCAACGTCGCCGTGATCGCCCCTGGCGCGGGTTTCACGGAGATCGCCGAGCAGCCGTCCGGCGAAAACACCCCCGGGGATGTCGAAGCGGAGTTGGCGGTGAACCGCAATGAGATCGGGGCGACGTGGACCAACCTGAACGGCGGCGCGCTCGGGGTCGAGATCAGAGGGGCCGCGGGCTCCGGGTCGGGCGTCGATCCGGCGCTCTCGACGGTGGTCGCGTCGCCCGCGTCGCTCGGGGCAGGGGGCGAGACGGCGACCATCACCGTGACCGTGAAGGATGGGAGCGGCGCCCCGGTCAGCGGCGCGACGGTGGTGCTGGCGGCCACGGGGGCCGGGAACACGCTGACGCAACCCGCAGGTCTCACGGATGGCAACGGGGTGGCGACGGGGATGCTGCGCTCCACGGGGGCGGGGACGAAGACGGTGTCGGCGACGGCGAGCGGGACGCTGCTCAGCCAGACCGCCGCGGTGACGGTGACGGCCGGGCCGGTGTCGGCCGCGCAGTCGACGGTCGCGGCATCGCCCAGCTCGTTCCAGGCCGGCAGTGGGTCGTCGACGATCACGGTGACGGCGCAGGATGGCTTCGGGAATCCGCTCAGCGGAGCGACGGTCGTGCTCGCCGCGACGGGGAACGGGAACACGCTGACGCAGCCGGCCGGGCCGACCGACGCGAATGGGGTGGCGACGGGGACGTTGAGCTCGACGGTGGCGGAGCCGAAGACGGTCTCGGCCACGGCGGGCGGGACGGCCATCACGCAGGCCGCGACGGTGACGGTGACGACCGACGCGCCCGCGACGATCACCCAGACGCTGCTCACGGCCGGCACGAACACCGTCAACCAGAAGATCTACACCACCGCCGATATCGCCCCCGCCCCCAACACGCTCATCACGATCGCGGTGCTCGAGCATAACGCCACCAGTGCCCCCCCGAGTCCCACGTTGTCGGGCGGCGGCATGACCACCTGGACGGAGGTGGCGAGCATCACCTTCGATACCGGCACGTTGCCGCTGCGGCGGCTGACGATCTTCCGGGCGATGAGCGCGGCGCCGGGGAGCGGGCCGATCACGATCGCGTCCAGCGTGACGCTGTCGCATTGCCAGTGGATCGTGTCGCAGTGGGACGGGGTGGAGACGAGCGGGGTAAACGGGGCGGGGGCCATTGGGGAGACCGGCTCGAGTCGCGGTGACGTGGTGACCGGTCTGAGCGTGCCGCTCGGGGCGTTCGGGAGCGGCCACAACGTCGGCTACGGCGCGTTCGGGGTGAATCGTAACGTGGCGGTGGTCGCGCCGGGCGCGGGGTTCACGGAGATCGCCGAGCAGCCGTCCGGGGAGAGCACGCCCGGGGATCTCCAGGCGGAATGGGGCACCAACGACAACTCCATCGACGCAACCTGGCCGCTGAACCTGAATGCCGGGGCGCTCGGCGTGGAGATCAAGGCTCGCACGGGACCCTAGCGCCCGCTGTAGCCATGGCGCTACGAGAGTGTATCATAGCGCCCCCGCGTCCCTCCCGCGTGGTGATCTAAGTCGTTGCCGCACAAGGGGCTCACCGGGCTCGCTTGTTGCCACTCTAACGGCCGAACCCCCCGAAAGCCACGCGTGCGCCGAGCTTCAAGTCCACTGCTGTTCGCTTGCGTCCCCGTAGCGTTGGCCATCGCCGTCGCTGCGTGCAGCGATGCCGGTGACCTTACCCGGCCCGACCGGCAAACATTCATCACTCCGACCGGCCTGCTCACGGCCAAGCCGCCCCAGATCTTCGTCGGGGCGGGGGACGTGGCCACGTGTAACAGCAACAATGACGAGGCGACCGCCCAGTTGCTCGACAACATTCCCGGCACCGTGTTCGTGCTGGGCGACAACGTGTACGAGAACGCTACCAACGCCGAGTTCCAGAACTGCTACCACCCCACCTGGGGCCGCCACAAGGGGCGCACCAAGCCGACGCCCGGCAACCACGAGTACAACACGAACGGTGCGGCCGGATACTACAACTACTTCGGCGCCGCGGCGGGCGACCCCGCCAAGGGCTACTACAGCTTCGAGCTCGATACCTGGCACGTGATCGTGCTCAACAGCAACATCTCCATGACGACCGCGTCGGCCCAGGTCATCTGGTTGAAGGCCGACCTCGCGGCGCACCCGAACCCGTGCACGCTCGCCTACTGGCACCACCCACTGTACTCCTCGACCGGAGGCACCGGCTCGGGCGGCGTGACCTACAGCGCGGTGCGCCCATTGGTGGACGTGCTGTACGCGGGCGGGGCCGACCTGGTCCTCGCCGGACACCGGCACATTTACGAGCGCCTCGCGCCGATCAAGCCGAACGGCACCCGGGACGATGTGTTCGGCGTGCGCGAGATCATCGCCGGCACGGGCGGCAAGAGCGGCGGCGCCGTGAGCAACCGGTTTCCCGCGAGCGAAGTGCGCAACGGCGTCACCTTCGGCGTCCTCAAACTGTACCTCTACGAGGACGGCTACGCCTGGAAGTTTGTCCCCGTCGCGGGCAAGACGTTCAGCGACTCGGGGAGCACCGCCTGCCACGGCGCGCCCGGCGTCCTGCCGCCGGTGGGTGGCGTGTCCGCCTCGGTTTCCACGCTGAGCGTGTCGCCCGCGACCATCGCGGCAGGGGCCGGGTCCAACGTGGCGGCGATCACCGTCACTGCCAAGGACGCGAGCGGGAACCCGGTGAGCGGTGCGACCGTCGTGCTTGCGGCCACCGGGTCCCTCAACACTTTGACCCAGCCCGTCGGGCCGACCGGCGCGGACGGGGTGGCGACCGGCTCGCTCGGCTCGATCGTCGCGCAGGCCAAGGTCGTCTCGGCCATCGCCAACGGCGTGGCGATCACCCAGACCGGGACGGTCACCGTCGAGCCGGGCCCGGCAACCCAGCTGGGGTTCGACGTCCAGCCGATGCGCACGGCCCCCGGGACGATCATCGCGCCCGCCGTCGAGGTCGACGTCCAGGACCAGCTCGGCAACCGGGTCGCGAGCACCGCCGCGGTCACGCTGATCATCGAGGACAATCCCGGCGGCGGCACGCTCTCGGGTACGACGACGGTCAACGCCGTGTCGGGTACGGCGCGCTTCGCCGACCTGAGCATCGACCGGGCGGGAGTCGGCTATAAGCTCGAGGCGAAGTCGGTCGGGCTCGCG
>DATHGL010000376.1:0-4734 GCA_035317625.1 Gemmatimonadales bacterium
TGACGCCCGATCCGACGACCGTCGCCGCCGGACCGGGTCGCCTCGCGATCAGCGGCCCTGTAGCCCTCTACGTCCGCTCACATCGTCGCTTTGCTGGCCGCCGACCCGACGATGATCTCTCCGGTCCGGAGACCGGTCAACGCATTCAAGAGCACGACATGCACCAGGTTCACGGTGACACCGCTCGAGTGGACGCCGTCTCCCGTCGACACCTGCTCGTTGAGCACGACGTACCCCACGCCAGGGAGCGACACTCGGGTGTTCCGCGCAATCGAACCGTCGCCGGACGTCAGCCGGACGCCGTTCACGACCAGGTTTTCCAGCGTCGACCCCAGCGCGTTACTGGTCGCCCGAGCGCCATTGCTGGTGCTACTCACGGTGGCGGTGAGGCTGCTCGCGGTGATCAGTCCGTTCAAAAGGCTCACGTTGAAGACCGTCGTCACGCTCTGCGCGGCGGCGGCAGCGCCGCTGATCGCCCCCGACGTCGTTCCCGTCAGGGCCTGCGTCGTGAGCGTGCCCGGCACGTTCATGCCGTCGGCTGCGGCGTCGGCCATCGCGCCATCGTCAGCGAGAACCACTGGCAACACCGCCACCGCGGACTGCTGCGTGCCGAGGGAACTCCGCACCACCGCGCCCGACGCCTTGCCGCTCACCGACTGCGCCGGTGTGACCGGCGGGAGCGCCGCGGTGACGCCCAGCATCAGCGCCAGCATCACCAGGACCCGCACCGGTCGCATTGTCGAACGTCTCATCGCTTCGGCCCGTCCTTTCCAGTCTGTCCTAGTGTGCCTGGATGTTGCCGCCGGTGAGAGGCGCGACGCCGGTGGCGCGGCCATCACTCAGCGTGCCGCCGGAACGGTCGGGGCCTCTACTCGCACTCGAGCCTGGCTCGCCGTTGTCGCAGGCGACCGTCTCGAACCGTTCCTGCACCCAGCTCCCGTTGCCGTCCTTCACCCGCGCCGTCCCGGACAAGTGGGCGCAAGGTCCGCCGTCCTGGAACGAAGAGAAACCGTCGATCGTGATACTCTGGATGCGCGTGTGCGTGGGATGGTACACGATCTGGACCCGGCCCTTGATCTCGCCGCCCTCGCGACTGCACCAGTCGCGCGCGTCCACGTTGAACCCGAACGTCGTCTTGCCGGCCGGCGGGTCGATTCGCCCGCCGCCCGTGAACCGTTCACCAGCCGGACAGGTCCCGGGGCCACCCACCTGGAACGATGGTTTGGGACCCGCTGGCGTCACCGGTCTGTCGCAGCCCCACGCCAACAGCGCGGCGGCCGCGAGGCCCGGCACCCAACTCAGCGTCATGAATTTGCGCATGCTCCGCCTCCTCACAGGTCGTCAGTGCAACGGCTGCGTGGCGCGGAGGCAGCAAGACAGGTGCCGTTCGACGTTCAGCGGAGATGTCCATGTCGCAGCGAGAGATACACGATCATGTGGCCGTTGCGCAGCGTCGCGCTCGCATCACATTGTGCTCCACGCACGTTGCGCGCGCACCGGAACGTGCGCGCCACACACGCGGTGGCGTCAGTCGCGGAACCGCAACACAGGAAAGCGCCGCGGGGAGCGGCGTGCGGTCCGCTCCCCGCTCAGCGCTGCATCGTCCATGCGAATACCTCCTTACGGTTACGCACGCTCTTCCGACGGCTCACTGCGATAGACGGCAGGGAGCCGCACCCGCTCAACCCGCGCCCAGTGGTTGCGGCATAGCGACCGCGCGCCGCGGCACGTGTGGCGTCGGCGCCGCCGCACCATCGACATCGAAACACGCGTTGTCGCACACGACGCGCGCGATGCGCTCGGCCGCCTGGCCGTCCCACCGCTCGATCACCGGCCGGGCCGGTGAGCGACGCGCCAGCGCGCGCTCCGCCGCGGCCAGGACGGGGCCCCGCCGGGGCATCACGAGCCGGTTGGTGCCGTGCGTACACGTGATGGGCCGCTCGGTGATCGGCCGCACCGTGAGGCATGGCACACCGAGGAACGACGTCTCCTCTTGGAGCCCGCCAGAATCGGTGACGACGAGCGCGGCGCCCGCGACCAGGCTGAGCATGTCCAGATAGCCCAACGGCTCGAGCAGTCGCGGACCGCCGTCGCCCGAGCCGCGCAGCCCCGTCTCCTGGATCCGGCTCCGCATGCGGGCGTGCACCGGAAACAGCACCGGGACGCGGGCGGCGAGCCGCGTCAGGGCGCCGAGCAGCTCCCGCAGCACGGTGGGGTCGTCCACGTTGGCCGGCCGGTGTAGCGTCACGACGGCGTAGGGACAGCCGCCCACGTCGAAGCGCGCCGGCGCGTCGCGCTGCCGCGCGTGTGGCAGCGCCCAGCACAGGGTATCGATCATGACGTTGCCGACGAACTGCATGCGCTCGGCGGGCATGCCTTCGGCAGTGAGGTTCTCGGCCGCATCTCGGGATGGCAGGAACAACAGGTCCGACAGGCGATCTGTCACCACTCGATTGATCTCTTCAGGCATGGTCCAGTCGCGACTGCGCAGGCCGGCCTCCACGTGGCCGACGCGGAGTTGCAGCTTCGCGGCCACGAGCGCGGCCGCGAGGGTGGAGGTCACGTCGCCGTACACCAGGACGACGTCGGGTCGGAGGTTCAGCAAGATCGGCTCGAGGCGCTCGATCACCGCGGCTGTCTGCTGAGCGTGGGACCCCGACCCCACCCCGAGGTCGTGATCCGGCGCCGGAATCCACAGCTGCTCGAACAGCGCGTCCGAGAGGCCCGCATCGGAGTGCTCACCGGTGTGGACGATCACGTGCTCGACCCCGCGCCGTACCAGCTCACGGTCGACGGGCGCGAGCTTCATGAGGTTCGGGCGGGCGCCGACGACGGAGAGAATGCGCATCGGATCAATGACGCAGCTGTGTGGCGATGAGGATCGCCGCCGGGATCCCGGCGAGGATGCCGATGATCCGCCACTTGGACTCGGGGTCGGCGCGCCGGGGCACGACGATGCGGTCGCCGGTGCGGAGCCCCATCCCGTCGACGGTCAGGCCGCGCCCGACCGCATCCTGGAACGCGCTCCCGACAAAGAGCCCCTTGCCCTCCCGCTCGATGCGTGCGCTGGTGAACTTCGCGTCCTTCGTGGGCCCACCGGCGGCCATCAACGCGTCCGACACCACGGCGGTGGAGGCGATGGCGTAAAACCCCGGATGCTCCACCTCGCCCAGCACCCCTAGACGTACGAGTACCTTCGCCCGGACCATCGGGTTCTTCATGTAGCGCCCAAGCACGCGGCCGAGATAGGCCTCTACCTCGGTGCGCCGGACGTCGGCGAGAGGGATCACGCCGAGCACCGGAAGCGTGAGCGCCGGGCCCGGGCCCACGCTGAAGGAGCGGGTGAACTGGGTGTCCCCCTCCACCTCGAGGAGAATCTGGTCGCCCACTTCGAAATCACTTTGCGGGGCCGGCGGAGCAGCCTGACCCGCGAGCGGACCGGCGACGAGCAGCAGCGCCAGGAGGCGCACCACCGTTCTTTCGATCATGGCATCATTCCACCGTCACGCTTTTTGCCAGGTTGCGCGGCCGATCCACGTCGCAGCCGCGCAACACGGCGATGTGATACGCCAGCAGCTGGAGCGGAATGACCGTCAGCACCGGCGCGAGCAGGGGTGGGCTTGCCGGCACGGCGACCTGGTGATCCGCCAGCTTGCTCAGATCGCCGTTGCCCTCGCTCGTGATCGCGATGATACGGCCCCCCCGGGCTTTCACTTCCTGCATGTTCGAAACGACCTTCGGGTAGACGGAATCCTTGGGCGCCAAGCAGATGACCGGCATGTTCTCGTCGATCAGGGCAATGGGCCCGTGCTTCATCTCGGCAGCCGGGTAGCCCTCGGCGTGGACGTACGAGATCTCCTTGAGCTTCAGCGCGCCCTCGAGGGCCACGGGAAAGTTGACCCCGCGGCCGAGGTACAAGGCGTTGGGCGCCTCCGCGTAGCGCTCGGCGAGCGCCCGCACCTGTGGCTCGACCCCGAGTGCCCGCTCCACGAGCTCCGGTAGTCGCATCAGCTGCGCGACGAGCCCACGCCCGTCCTCTACCGACATCCCCCGCCCGCGGCCGACGTACAGCCCAAGCAGCAACAGCGCGACGACCTGTGCCGTGAACGCCTTGGTCGAGGCGACGCCGATCTCTGGACCGGCGTGTAGATAGATGCCGCCGTCCGTCTCGCGGGCGAGCGTCGAGCCCACAACGTTGACGAGACCGAGCACCGTGGCGCCCGCCGCCTTCGCGATCCGCAACGCCTCTAGGGTGTCCGCGGTCTCGCCGGACTGGGAGATGGCGATGGTCACCGTCCCGGGGAGTCGGAGCTGGCGGCGGTACCGGTATTCCGAGGCGTACTCGACCGACACAGGGATGCCCGTAAGCTCTTCGAGGACGTGACGGCCCACCAGTCCGGCGTGCCACGAGGTCCCGCAGGCCACGATCTCGATACGCTGAATCCGGCTGCACTGCGCGATGGTCAGATTCAGCCCGTTCAGGCGCGCAGTTCCGTCGGCCGCGAGCAGCCGGCCCCGCAGCGTGCTCCGCACGCTCTCGGCCTGCTCGCAAATCTCCTTCAGCATGAAGTGGGGGTAGCCCCCGAGGGCGATGGCGTCGAGGTCCCACTCGATGGCGTCCACGGCGCGCTCCTGCTCGCAAGCCTCCCGGTCGAGCACGCGGTAGCCCTGCGGAGTCAGCACGGCGACGTCGCCGTCGTTGAGGTAGACCACGGACCGCGTATGCCCGAGCGC
>DATHGL010000377.1:0-7232 GCA_035317625.1 Gemmatimonadales bacterium
CCGGCGCGCCCGGATCTCGGCCAACAGGTCCAACCCGTTCATCCCCGGCATCTTGATGTCGGTGACGATCGCGTCGTAGTCCCGGGCGGCGATCCGCTCGAGCGCGCTCGCCGCGGAGTCGACCGTTTCCACGGGCACCCCGCTCAACTGCAGTCGCAGGGCCTCGGGCAACGCCCGGAGCAGGGCCAGGTCGTCATCCACGATGAGCACGCCGCCCTGGCTCATGAGTCCGCCCTCCCGAGCACCGCGCGCGGCTCACGCTCCAGCTTCTGCACGATCCGCTCCAGTTCGTCGGCGCAGGACGCCAGGGCCAACTGCCGGTCCTTCACCCGGCGATTCCGCACGTGCGCTCGAACCGCGCGGTACAGCGCGGCCACGAAGTAATCCCGGTCGATCGGCTTCTGGATGAAGTCGCAGGCCCCGCCGCGGAGAGCGTGAACCACCAGCTCGTTCTCGCCGTGCCCGGTGATTATCAGGGTGGGCGTATCGGGCCGGCGCGTCCGGATCTCCGCCAAGAGCGCCAGGCCGTCCATCCCCGGCATCTTGATGTCGGTGACGATCGCGTCGTAGTCCTGAGCGGCGATCCGGTCCAGCGCCGCCGCCGCGGAGTCAGCCGTCTCCACGGTCACCCCGCCCATCCGCAGCCGCAGGGCCTGGGGCAGCGCCTGCAGCAGGGCCGGGTCATCGTCCACGATCAGCACGCTCAACGGCGTCGTCACGGAGAGGTCTCCTTCGTATCCGCGGGAGCGAGGGGCAGGTGGATCAGGAACGTGGCGCCTTCGCCGGGCGCGCTCACGACCGAGATCGTGCCGCCATGCTCCTTGATGATCCCGTAGGTGATGGACAGGCCCAGGCCCGTCCCCTTCCCGACGTCCTTGGTGGTGAAGAACGGATCGAAGATCCGCCGCTCGAGCCCCGCCGGAATGCCGGGCCCCGTGTCGGCGAACGCGACCTCCACCACGCCAGAGCGGGCCGAACCCGAAATCCAAATCGCTTTGCGTGGCGACCCGGCCACCGCGTCCCGCGCGTTGGTCAACAGGTTGATGAAGACCTGTTCCAGCTGAATGGCATTCCCTAGAACCACCGGCTCCACCGGGCCCAGGTCGACCGTGATCTCGATCTCGCGCAGCCGGAGCTGCTCTTGCATGAGGGAAAGCGCCCGCTCGATCACCTGCCGCAGGGAGATCGCCTCGCGACTGGCCGGAGCCGCCCGCCCGAACGTCCGGAGGTGCGAGATAATCTGCGTGGCCTTGCGGACCTGCTGCATGGCATGGCGCAGCTCGCCGACGATCTGCTCCTTCTCCGTCCCGGCGAGCTCGATCAAGTCGACGGCATTGCCCACGAACAAGCCGATGTTGTTGAGCGGATTGTTGAGCTCGTGCGCGACGCCGGTGGTGAGCTCGCCCAGCGTGGCGAGCTTTCCCGCCTGGACGAGCTGCTCCTGCTTGTCGCGCAGCTCCTGCTCGCGCCGCCGCATCTCGGCCGTGGTCTCCCGCAGGTCTCCCATGATGTGGATCATGGCCTTGCGGCTGGCCTCCAGACGCAGCGTGTCCTTGTGCGAGTCCTGAAGGATGTGCAGCACCGCCCGCCGCGAGTTGTCGAGCCGCTCCGTCTGGCGGGCCAGTCGCCGGCGGTCCTGCTCGTAGTCGGCCAGGACGTGCAGCATGGCCTTCCGCTGGTTGGCGAGGCGCTTGTTGAACTCGCTCAGATCGCCCATGATGTGGAGCATGGCGCGGCGCTGCTCGTCGCGTTTCCGCAGGCGGCGCTCTAGCATCTCGACATGCGCGCGGAGGCGGTGCTCGGCCGTCTCGGCCGCGCCGGGGTCCGCGACCGCCACCTCACGCTCGTCCGTCGCCGTCTCTGGCATCGCGATTACACTCTCCCGCAGCCTCAGCCTTGCGACTTCGTCCGCAGGCTCTCGAGCTCCTTTTCGAGCGCGATCATCTTCAGCTCCCGACCGACGACTACTTCCTCGAATTTCTCGAGATCCAGGATCTTCTCCTGGAGCTCGCCCTTGGACTTCTCCAGATCGCGAACCACCTGCTCGTATTCGCGCATGTCGCGCAGGATGCCGATGGCGCCGATCACCCTGCCGCCCGGGTCGCGCAGCGCCGAGGCGTTGAGGGTCGTGGGGATCACCTCCCCACTGGCGCTGCGGGGGTTCAAGTGCGCGTTGCGGGTGACGCCCCGCTCCACGACCTCGCGGAGGGCCGCGGTGAACTCGCGTGTCTCTTGGGGGCTGATGAAGCGGGACAGCGACTGCTCGAGCAGCTCGTCCGGGCGGAAGCCGAGCAGCGCGGAAACCGCGTCATTCGATTGCAGGATCTTGCCCTCGAGGTCGGAGACGAAGACCGGGTCGGGGGCGTTCTTGATGAGGCTCTCGGCGTAGGCGCGGGCCTTGTCGAGCTCCCGCATGTCGCGGAGGATACCGATCGCGCCGATGACCTTGCCGTCCGGGTCGCGCAGCGCCGAGGCATTGAGCGTCGTGGGGATCACCTCCCCGCTGGCGCTGCGGGGGTTGAGGCGGGCGTTGCGGGTGACGCCGCGCTCCACGACCTCCCGGAGGGCGGCCAGGAATTCCCGGGTTTCGTCGGGGGAGATGATGCGCGACAGCGACTGCTCGATCAGCTCGTCCGGGCGGAAGCCCAGGAGCGCGAAGACCGCGTCGTTGGCCTGCAGGATCTTCCCCTCGAGATCGGAGACGAACACGGCGTCCGGCGCGTTCTTGATCAGGCTTTCCGCGTAGGCCCGGGCCTTGTCGAGCTCCCGCATGTCGCGCAGGATGCCGATCACGCCGATCGCCCGACCGTCCGGATCGCGCAGGGCGGAGGCGTTCAGGCTGGTGGGGATGACCTCGCCACTCGCGCTGCGAGGGTTGAGGACCACGTTCCGCATGACACCGCGTTCGACCACTTCGCGCAGCGCTGCCGTGAACTCCCGCGTTTCTTCGGGAGTGATGAAGCGTGACAGCGACTGCTCCAGCACCTCATCTTGACGGAATCCGAGCAGCTGAGAAACAGCGTCGTTCGCCTGCAGGATCTTGCCTTCGAGGTCGGAGACGAAGACGGGGTCGGGGGCGTTGGCGATGATAATGTCGGCATCGAGCGAGCCGTGCCACTTGGCGCCCCGATCGGCGCTCTTGACCGTCCCGGGTGGAGTACCCACAGCAGCTGATCTGGCCATTTTCGACTCCCTCTCGGTCGCCGGCGCCGCACGGTGAGGGAAGCGACAATAGACCGCGTAGCGGAGCGTGTCAAGGACGCGTGGACTCGGCGGCTCGCAGCACCCGCAGCGCGTTCAGCCCTGCGACTTTTCTCACGTCCTGCTCACTCCATCCCCGCCGCAACAGCTCGGCGATCAGATCGGGAAACTTCGACACGTCCTCGAGCCCGACCGGCACTGCCGTGATGCCATCGAAGTCGGAGCCGAGTCCGACGGCATCGACGCCGGCCACATCGCGGATGTGCTCGATGTGGTCAGCCACTTGGCTGAGCGTCGCCTTCGGGGCGCGCGCCGCCCACGCCTTCGTCGAATCGGCTACTGTGGTCGCGTCAGCACCCCCGGCGCGTAGGGCGTGGACCCGGGCTTCCGCGCTGTCCTCGTGGACCCGCACGGCTTCCGAAACGAATCCGGGATTGAAGTTCACCATCACGATGCCCCCATTCGCGCGCACCAGCTTGAGAATCGAATCCGGCACGTCCCGCGCGTGGCCCGTGAGCGCGCGGGCCGAGGAGTGCGAAAACATGACGGGTGCGCGCGTGGTGTGCAGTGCGTCCGACATCGTAGCGTCATTGACGTGCGAGAGATCCACCAGCACCCCGAGCCGATTCATTTCGTGCACCACGTCCCGGCCGAACGCCGAAAGACCGCGCCGAGCCGTATCGGTCGAGGCCGTGGCCCAGGAGAGACTCCGCCAGTGGGTGAGCGTGATGTAGCGGACGCCCAGCGCCGCGAACATCCGCAGCGCCCCGAGCGAGTTCTCGATGGCGTGTCCGCCCTCGATGCCGATCAGACACGAGATCTTGCCCGCTTTGAAGTTCCGCTCCACGTCGGCCGCGCTGCGGGCCAGGGCGAGGTCGCGAGGATACCTCGCGCACAGCCGCTTGATCAGGTCGATCTGCTCGAGCGCGTACACGGCCGGGTGCGGCCCGGAATCGATCGTCGTGACGGGCACATAGGCGGCCCAGAACTGCGCCCCCACTCCGCCCGCGCGCAGTTTCGGGATGTCGCTCATCAGCTTCGACTGCCGCACGGCGAAATCCACGGAGTCGAGGCCACCCCGCTCGCGGATCGCGTCGGGAATGTCGTTGTGGCCGTCGAGGAGCGGGACCGTCCTCAAGATGCGCAGGGCCTGGGCGCGGTAGTCCTGGGCGGACAGGCGGTCCGGCGGACCGGCGGTCAGCAAGAATGCGAGACCGACCGCCGCCTTCCAGATCACGCGCATGCGATGCCCGTCGGCTGTGGGGAGCGCGAAAGCTGGCGCCCCACCGCCCCGTTATCAAGATTACGTTTCGAAACCATGCCCGATGCCAAGACGAAGATCGCGCTCGAGCTGAACGGCGAGTCCGTCGAGGTGGCGTTCGCGCCGCACAAGACGCTGCTCGAGGTGCTGCGCGAAGACCTGGGCCTCACGGGAACGAAGCACGGCTGCGAGCTGGGCGAATGCGGCACCTGCGCCGTACTGCTCGACGGCGCGCCGGTGCTCTCCTGCCTCGTGCTCGGCCTCGCCTGCGCCGGGCGCCGCGTGAAAACGGTGGAGGGCATGGCGGAGCAGGGAACGCTGCACCCCCTCCAAGAGGCGTTCGCCGAGCTCGGCGCGGCGCAGTGCGGCTACTGCACGCCCGCGTTCCTGCTCGCCGCCGAGGCACTGCTCGCGGGGAATCCGCGACCCGGTCGCGACGAGATCAAGCAGGCGCTCTCCGGCAACCTGTGCCGCTGTACGGGCTACATCAAGATCTACGAGGCGGTCGAGCTGGCGGCGGCCCGCATGCGGGGGGAAAACGCGCAGCCGGCACCCGAGACGTTGTATGGCGTCCGGTAAGCAGCCAGCGGGGTTCCGGGTGGTGGGGAAAGCCCTCCGCAAGGTCGACGCCACCGCCAAGGTGATCGGCGCCACCAAGTTCGCCGACGACGTCGCGCTCCCCCGGATGCTGTACGCCAAGCTGCTTCGCAGCCCCCACCCCCACGCCCGCATCGTCTCGATCGACCTGTCCCAGGCCGCGGCGCTGCCGGGCGTGAAGGCCGTGCTCAGGGGGAAGGATCTCCCGATCCCGTTCGGGATCCTGCCCGTGAGCCAGGACGAGCATACGCTGGCGCTCGACAAAGTGCGCTTCGTGGGCGACCCGGTCGCCGCCGTCGCGGCTACGACCGAGGAGATCGCTACGCAGGCGCTCGATCTGATCCGCGTCGCGTACGAGCCGCTGCGCGCCTTCCCCGATGCCCTCGACGCCGTGGAGCACGGGGAACCCCAGATCCACGACTACGCCGACGCCGGCAACCTCCACAAGGTGATCGACCTCGAGTTCGGCGACGTCGACGCGGGATTCGCCGAGGCCGACGTCGTCCGCGAGGATCTGTTTTTCTTCGAGGGAAGCACGCACCTGCCGATGGAGCAGCACGCGGCGGTTGCGGAGTGGTCGCCCGACGGGAAGCTCACCCTGTGGAGCTCGACCCAGACGCCCCACTACGTGCACCGCGCGCTCGCCAAGGTGCTCGAGCTCTCGGCGGCGCGGATCCGGGTGATCGCCTGCCCCAACGGGGGCGGCTTTGGTGGGAAGAGCGATCCCTTCAGTCACGAGATCGCCGTCGCCAAGCTCGCCATGCTGACGGGGCGGCCGGTCAAGATCACCCTCACGCGCGAGGAGGTGTTCTACTGCCACCGCGGTCGTCACCCCACGCTCATGTGGGTGAAGACCGGTGTGAAGCAGGATGGCGCGATCACCGGCATGCATTTCAGGTCGCTGCTCGACGGCGGCGGGTACGGCTCCTACGGCGTCGCGAGCACCTACTACACCGGCGCGCTCCAGACCGTCACCTATCACGTTCCACGTTACAAGTTTCAAGGCGCACGCGCCTTCACGAACAAGCCACCGTGTGGTCCCAAGCGCGGCCATGGCACGCCCCAGCCGCGCTTCGCGCTCGAAGTGCAGCTCGACAAGATCGCCGAGCAGCTCGGCCTGGATCCGGCGGAGCTGCGTCTCAAACACCTCGTGCCGCCCAACTCGCTCACCGCCAACTCGCTCCGCGTCGGCACGATGGGCCTCGGGCGCTGCATCGAGAAGGTGGTCCGCGGCTCGGCGTGGAAGGAAAAGTTCAAGCAGCTCCCATACGGCAAGGGGGTCGGGCTCGCGTGCTCGTCGTACATCACCGGTGCGGGGCTGCCCATCTACTGGAATGCGATGCCCCACTCCGGGGTGCAGCTCAAGTGCGACCGCGGCGGCGGCGTCACCGTGTTCTGTGGCTCGACCGAGATCGGGCAGGGCTCGGACTCGATCCTCGCGATGATCGTGGCCGAGGTGTTGGGGCTCGCCCCGTTGGACATCACGGTCGTCACCGGCGACACCGATCTCACGCCGGTGGATCTCGGGAGCTACTCGAGCCGTGTGACGCTCATGACGGGCAACGCGGCCATCCAGGCGGCCGGGCGCGCCCGCGACATCATCGGGCTCCATGCCGCGAAGCAGCTCGAGATTCCGCTGGAGCGCGTCGCATTCGCTGAAGGGCGGGTGTTCGACGTCGCAGATCCCGAGCACGGGCTCACGTTCCCAGAGGCGGTGCAGCTGGCGGAGGCGGCCGAGGGGACCGTGGGCACCGTGGGCTCCTACACGCCGCCGCCGTCACCCGGGAAATACCGGGGCTCGGGCGTCGGACCATCGCCCGCGTACTCCTACAGCGCCTGCGTCGCAGAGGTCGACGTGGATGCCGCCACCGGGATCGTGCGGGTGCCGCGCATCTGGATCGCGCACGACGTCGGGCGCGCGATCAACGCGACCACCGTGATGGGCCAGATCGAAGGCTCGGTCTACATGGGGCTGGGCGAAGCGCTGATGGAAGAGATGGCCTACCGCGGCAACCGCAACGTCGTCCACAAGATCCCCAGCCTGCTCGAGTACAAGAGCCCGACCACGCTCGAGATGTGCGACGTGGTCACCTACGTGGTCGAGGACCCCGACCCGAACGGCCCGTTCGGCGCCAAGGAGTGCGGTCAGGGACCGCTGCTCCCCGTTCCTCCC
>DATHGL010000378.1:0-2553 GCA_035317625.1 Gemmatimonadales bacterium
CGCTCTGCATCAGCTCGCCGCGCCGCCGCACCAGCGCGGCGGCGTCGACGGCCGCGAGCGCGCCGGCCGTGACATACGCGGAATACTCGCCCAGCGAGTGGCCCGCCGCCGCGGCCGCTCCCTCGACGTGCGGGCCGACCACGGCGAACACCGCCGCGCTGTGCGCCAGGATCGCTGGCTGCGCGTTCTGGGTCGCCGTGAGCTCGTCCTCCGGTCCCTCGAACATGAGCCGGCTGAGGGAGAAGCCGAGTTGGCCGTCGATCGCCTCGAGCGTCCGCCCCGCCGCCGCGAACCGCTCGGCCAGGTCCTTTGCCATCCCGACTTTTTGTGCGCCCTGCCCGGGGCAGAGCCACACCGTCGCTACCACTGCACCACCAGGCTCGCCCAGGTGAAGCCGGCGCCGAACGCGCAGAACATCACCTTCATACCCGGTGTCAGCCGTCCGGAGCGCACGGCTTCGTCGAGTGCGATCGCGACCGACGCGGCCGACGTGTTGCCGTAGCGGTCCACGTTCACGTAGACCTTGTCCATGGGCAGCCCGGCGTGCTTGGCGGTCGCCTCGATGATCCGGATGTTCGCCTGATGCGGAATCAGCAGGTCGATGGCGGCGCTGGTGAGACCCGCGCGCTCGAGCGCCTTGTCGCACGCGTCGGCCATGGAGAGGACCGCGGCCTTGAAGACCTCGCGTCCCGCCATCTTGATGTAGTAGGAGTGGTCCGTGAGCAGCGCCGCATCGGGCGGGTGCGCGGCGCCCCCGCCCGGCCGGTACAGCAGCTCGGCGAGCGTCCCGTCGGATCGCATGTAGCTCGACAGGATCCCGCGCCCGCCCGCGCTCTTCCGCACGAGGGTCGCGCCGGCGCCGTCGCCGAACAGGACCGCGGTCGCGCGGTCGCTCCAGTCCATGATGGACGTGAGCTTTTCCGAGGCGACGACCAGCACGTGCTCCGCCTGCTCGGACGCCACGAGCCCTTCCGCGACGTTGAGGGCGTACAGGAAGCCCGTGCAGGCGGCCTGCACGTCGAAAGCGGCGGCGTGCTTGGCGCCGAGCAGCGCCTGCAGATCGCAGGCCTGGGACGGGAGCAGCCGGTCGGGCGAGCAGGTGGCCACCACGAGGGCGTCGAGGTCGAGCGGCGTGAGGCCGGTCTCCTCCAGGACCTGCTCGGCGGCCGCCTTGGCCATGCAGGCATTGGACTCGTCGGGTCCCGCCACGCGTCGCTCGCGGATCCCCGTGCGCTCCCGGATCCATTGATCCGAGGTGTCGAGGATCTTGGAGAACTCGTCGTTCGTCATCACCCGTTTGGGGGTGTAGCGGCCGGTTCCCAGGAGCTCCGCGATCGGACGCTTCACCGGGCGGCGCCCCCTTCCGCGAGCTCCGCCCCGATGTCCTGATCGACATGGCTCTCCACCATGTGCACGCCGACGCGCACGGCGTTCTTGATGGCGCGCGCCGGCGAAGCGCCGTGGCAGATGACCACGACCCCTTTCACTCCGAGCAGGGGGGCACCCCCGTATTCGGACGAGTCGAGGAATTTGAAGAGCTGCCTCGCTTCGGGCCGGCCCAGCACATCGGGGAACGTCTGCTTCATCAAGCCCATGAACATCCGGCCCGCGGACTCGTAGAACTTGAGGACCACGTTGCCGACGAAGCCGTCGCACACGACGACGTCGATGCGACCCTGCTTGCACTGGCCGGCCAGGATGTCCCGGCCTTCGACGTTGCCGACGTACGTGATGCCCGGCGTCTGCTTGAGCAGTTGGTGGGCTTCCTTCACCACCGCGTTGCCCTTCTCGTCCTCCTCCCCCACGTTGAGCAGGCCCACCCCGGGCTTCGGCCGGTCGAGCACGTCGCGCACATAGACGGAGCCGAGCTGGGCGAACCCGACGAGCTCGCGCGCGTCGCAATCGACGTTGGCGCCCCCGTCGAGCACCAGCACCGGATGCACGGCGGTAGGAAACAGCGCGCCGATCGCACCGCGCTGCACCCCGTCGTGCAGGCGCAGCATCAGGGTCGCCGCGGCCATCACCGCCCCGGTGTTCCCCGCCGAGACGAACGCGTCCGATCCGCCCTGCTTCTGCAGCCCGAGCCCGACCGCGATGGACGATCGCGGCTTGCCTCGCACGGCGGCGAGCGGCTTTTCGCCCATCCCCACCACCTCGGGCGCTTCGACGACGTCCAGCCGGCCGCGGTCCACGTTCCCCTGGGCCGCGAGCGCGGCCTCGATGTCCACGGTCCGCCCCACGAGCTGGATCCGGAAGCCGGAGGGCAGGTCGCGCAGCGCCTGGACCGCTCCCTCGACTTCCACGCGCGGCGCGTTGTCTCCTCCCATCGCATCCAGCGCGATGCGAATCACCGTCAGGCGTCCTCGACGGCCACGCGCTGCTCGTCTCGGTAGTACCCGCAGGTCGGGCAGACCCGGTGCGGGCGCTTCAGGTCGCCGCACCGCGGACACGGCTGGAGCGCGATCGGCGCCGCCTTGTAATGGGTGCGGCGGGCGCGCTTCTTCCGCTTGGAGGTTCTGCGCTTCGGTACGGCCATGGGATCGTCCTCGTCAG
>DATHGL010000379.1:0-9808 GCA_035317625.1 Gemmatimonadales bacterium
CAGCTCGCTCAGCGCCGCCACACCAGCCCAATCCTTTTGGCCCGCACGTTTGCGGGCCCGTTCCACCTTCCAGAGCTGGTGCAGCATGAGTCCCAGCTTGCCCGCCATGAACCGCTCCGGATCCGCGACGAACCGCTCGAAACTCTCGTCCATGTCGCAGCGGATGGGCGACTCCAGCCAGTTCCCGGGCCCACAGTCCGTCCGTCCACGCACCGCGCGGCCGACCGCGCCGCGCACGGTATCGCTCGCCAAGCGCCGCAGCATGGTGCGAAAGCCATCGCGGCACAACAGACTGACGATGGCGTCTCCCTGGCGGCAGCGCGCGTTGTCGAACGCCGCGTCCTCGAGCGTGAAGTGCGCCCGCAAGAGCGCGAGCACCACGATGTCTCGCGGCGGGGCGCTCGGATCGACGCCGGCGGGCAGGGCGGCCGCCGTATCCCGAGACTGCCACTCGCGTTGGTAGAGTAAGCGCAGCACGGTGCGCGGGAGCGGGGCGGCCCCGAGATCGAGCGCCTTGGTCTCCACGAGCTCGCGCAGCCGCCGCTTGACGCAGGACGAATCGGTCCGCCCCGGGCAGGCCTCGCCCGCGAAGAACGACAGCGCATCGTAGATCCCCAGGTAAAAATCGTACTCCCGAAACGGCTTCCCCAGGAACGCGGCGAAAGCCCCGAGCTGCTGCCCGACCACCAGGAATCCCCGATCGGTGGTCTTGATGTTCTCGCGCACGAACACGGCGGGGGCCCGGGCGAGCAGTCGCCCAAAGGCTTGCAGTTCGTACTGCCGAGCGGCCGGGACCGCCCCGGCAAACAGATCCAGCAACGCCGCGATTCCCCCCGTGGCCGGTGGCGCTCTCCCCTCCCGCCGCTTGGCGTGGGCCAGCCGATCGCGCAGCCGGTCGGGGGCGATGAAGACCAGCAGCGCGCTCGAATCCGGTTTGTGCGCGTTCTTCCAGATCGCCTTATCGTAGATCCCGGCCGCGAGGTCGATGGGGTTGTTATCGAACAGCCCGCCGTCGGAAAAGAGGGCGCTGTCGTGCGGCAGGCGGCCGCAACCCGAGCCAACGCTCGCCGCGCGCCTGAGCCAGACCGGCTGGAAGGCGCCGGGAAACGCGGAGGATGCTTCGACCAGCGAGAACACGTCGCTGCGCTCGATCATCCCGCGGCAATCCGGGAGCCGGAGCAGGGCTCCGAGTGCACTGTCACCCAGGACTTCGGGCGGCGGCGCCCGGAACTCGAGGGTCCGTCCCCGACTGCTCACCACGACCACCGAGGCATAGCGCTGCGTGAGGGCAGCGAGATCGCCGGAAATGCTGACGGATTCGGGGACCACTCGCGTGATCGTCACCCCGACCGGAATAGCGCAGCCCAGCGGCTCGCTGGCAGCGGGCACGTCGTCCATCGCGGCGCCAATGCTGTCGAACAGCACGCGATCGAAATAGCGCCGGCTGAACAGCGCCCTGGTGGTGTCGGGCTGGTCGTAGCGCTCGAGCGGGAACAGTTGATCGAGCCCGGTGCGCACCCAGACCTTCCAGAAGAGACTGTGCTCCGGGGCGGTGGTGGCACTCGTGCGGCACCATTCGATTGCGGCCAGGAACCCATTGATGTTGCCGGCGGAGGCCCCGGCCACGACTCTGAGGTTGTACCGGGGAAGGTGCCAAGCCTGGCGGAGTGAATCACGGGCTGTGAGCTTGAACACCTCCAGCAGTCCCCAGTTCAAGCCGGCTTCATACGACCCGAGGCTCACTCCTCCGCTGATGGTGAGGAGGACGGACACCGGCTGGCTGTCGCGCTGGGCGGGGGTCGGGTGGCGGCCGGCAGCGCGTACCTGTCCCCCGGCGACGCTCGCCAGCAGGAAGAGCACGCACCCTTCCTTGATCCGATTCCTTTTGGTACGCTTGGATGTCATGGCGACCCGAAACCTAATGAGTCCGGCGCTCGCCGCGGTCCTCGCGGTCGCCTGCGCCACGAACCCCGCCACCGGGGCGAAGCAGCTCATCCTCGTCAGCGAGTCCCAGGAGATGTCCATGGGGCGCGACTACGACCAGGACGTCGTCGCGTCCATCGGGCTGTACCCGGACTCGGGCGCCCAGCGCTACATCCAGCAGTTCGGCACGCGGCTCGCGGCCACGTCGGAGCGACCCAATCTCCCCTGGACGTTCCGCGTGGTGGATGACCCCGTGGTGAATGCCTTCGCGCTCCCTGGCGGCTACATCTACGTCACGCGCGGTATTCTCGCCCACCTGAACTCCGAGGCGGAGCTCGCCGGCGTGGTGGGCCACGAGATCGGTCACGTCACCGCGCGGCACTCGGTCAGCCAGATGAGCAAGCAGCAGCTCGCGCAGATCGGCCTCGCCGTCGGCACGATGGCGAGCCCTGACTTCGAGCGGTACGCGGGGATCGCGAGCGCCGGGCTGGGCGTGCTCTTCCTCAAGTACTCCCGTGACGCCGAGCGCCAGGCGGATGACCTCGGCTTGCGCTACATGCGGCGCGTGAACTTCGATCCCCGGGAAATGCCGCACGTCTTCGAGATGCTCACCCGCGTGAGCCAGACGCAGGGCGGGGGCCGCGTGCCGGAGTGGCTCGCCACGCACCCCGATCCCGAGAATCGCCGCGGGCGGATCGAGCGGGAGATCGCGGCCCTGCCGCAGAACTTCTCCGGGGCCGCCGTGAACCGGGACTCCTACCTGCAGCGGCTCGATGGTCTCGTGTTCGGGAACAATCCGCGCGAAGGCTATTTCACAGGCAGCCAGTTCTTCCATCCCGAGCTGCGGTTCCGCCTGACGTTCCCCGAGGGTTGGACCACGAACAACGGCAAGCAGGCCGTGGCCGCCGTCAGCCCGCAGCAGGACGCGGTGGTCGAGCTGTCGCTCGCCAAGGAGCCGACGGCGGATGCGGCGGCCCGCATGTTTCTGTCGCAGCGGGGCGTCACGGGCGGCTATCCCGCCCGCACCACCGTCGGCGGGCTTCCAGCCGTCGGCGCCGCGTTCACCACCGCGACGGAAAGCGGCACGCTACGCGGCACGGTGCTGTGCGTCGAGTACGGCGGCGCGGTGTACCGCCTGGTTGGCTACGCGACCGAGGCGCGCTGGCCCGCGTATCAGGGGATGGCCGAGGGTGCGCTCCGCAGCTTCGCCCGGCTGACCGATCCCGCCGCGCTCACCGTGCAGCCGCAGCGCGTGGACATCGTGCGACTCGATCGGCCCACGACCATCGCCGAGCTGGCGCGACGGCGACCGTCCCCCGCCTCCGCCGCCACGCTCGCGCTCATCAATCAAGTGGATCCTGAGACGCCGCTCGAGGCGGGCCGCGTCGTGAAGTGGGTCGTGGGGCAGCCGCTCCCGTAGGCTGGCCCGCGCGCTCGATCCGAGATAGTATCGAGGCAACCCGAGCCAGGGAGGCGGTACCGTGGCGACCGTCCAGAGCATCCTCGCCAAGAAGGGCAGCGACATCATCTCCGTGGCACCCGGGGAGACGGTGCTGAAAGCCGCGCAGCTCATGAGCGAGCGCGGGATCGGCGGACTCGTCGTGACCGAAGGGAAACGCCTGGCCGGGATCTTCACCGAGCGCGATATCCTGCGCCGGGTCGTGGCGCAGCGACGCGATCCCACGACGACCAAAGTCGCCGACGTCATGACGACGCCCGTCACCGCCTGCGGTCCTGACACGCCGATCGACGACTGCGCCGCGATGATGACCGCCAAGCGCATCCGCCACCTCCCGGTGGTGGGCGACACAGGCCTGGTGGGGGTCATCACCATTGGCGACGTGCTGGCCTACCAGGTGAGCGAGCAGCAGGCGACGATCGACTACATGCATCACTTCATGTTCGACCTGCGGTAACGCTTTACCCGGTAACGCCTTACCTGGCACTGTAACCGCCGTCGTTGTACGCTCCACCCGCCGCATGGCATATTGGTGCCCCTTTATGACCACCGGCGCGAAGGACCTCTGGCTGTTCCGGATCGTGCACCAGGACACGGGCAAGCCCGCACAGGGCGTGCCCGTGACGGTGCTCGACAAGGCCGGGAACGCCGCCGGCTACTGGGTGAGCGACGCGGACGGCATCGTGGCGATTCCGCGGCGCGACACGGCCAAGCTGCGAATCCGCGTGGGCCTGCGGAGCGAAGATCCGATCGAGCTCGCCACGGCGACGCTGGGCGACGATCCCACCCCACTCGCCGCGCCGACGCAGTTTCCGCCGTCGCTGAGCCTGGCGAGCGACCGCCCGGCGCGCGAGCACCCGGCGCCGCTGCCGGCCCGCCCCGCGGAGCAGCCGGAAGTCCCTGGGCACGTCCTCTACTTCCAGCGGCTCGCCATGTTCGCCGATCGGGCCGCCGGCGGCGGCGGCGTGCCCCGCGGCGGCGTCGCCGATTTCTTCTCGCCGGTGAGCGACGGCCCGGCGGGGATGCGCTACGGCGCCCTGATCGACGTCGAAGAATACTGGCAGTCGCTGGGCGTGTTGTGGGGGGAGCTGCTGTACAGCGTGACGCTCACGCCGGGGGACGAGGCGAAGCTCGCCGTGCTCGACGGGCGCTGGCGTCGCGAAGCCGAGGGACGCGAGCGCCCGCTCCAGATCCTCGCGCGGATGGTGGGCACGTCGATGCTCGGCGACCTGATCAGCGCGCTCCGGCCCGAGCTGCAGCTCGACCCGCTCACGCTCACCGAGCCCGGACTCGAAGCCGCGGCGTCCGACACGGTGCAGCTCATCCGCGACCGCACCGAGCGCATGAGTCACGCGCTGCGGCGCCGGCCGCTCGGCGTGGTGGACGCCCCGGCCGACGCGCCCGCCACCGGCGCGGTGCGTCACGTGCGCAACACGACGCGCGACCGGCTCGTCACCTTCCACTTCTTCGAGCCCCTCGAGCGCTTCAAGGTGATGGTGCGAAGCCCGCGCGCCCGGCCCGTCATCTTCGTGCCGTTCCGGCTGCCCAACGTCGCCACGCCCGACGTCGTGCGGCGCTTCGGCTATCTGTTCCGCCGCACGCTGCTCGACCGCGGCCTGCTCCCCGACCTCGAGCGCCTGCTCGGCGGCGACACGGTGACCGCGCCGGACGCGTCGCGTGGACGGCTGCTCGAGCACATCGAATCGAACCTGCTCTACTACTCGACCGTGATCATTTCGGCGGGCGATCCGGCGGCGCGACACGTGGCGCTCTCCAAGCTGCGCGATCCGGCGGGCCGGCCGCTCACCGACGTCGTGGAGAACACCGTCGTCGGGCGACTGGGCAACACGATCGCGCTGCCGCTGCGCTCCGCCGCCCAGGTGCCCGCTGCCTGGCGCGACGCGCTGGCCGCGTACGAGGCAAGGCCGCTGCGCGTGAGTGACAGCTTCGTGGTCACCATCCCGCATCCGGGCGTGTGGGTGAGCGCCCAGGCGCACGAGCCGATGCAGCAGCAACAGGCGGACGGCGAAGAGGCCGCCGGGTGAGGGCGCCGCTCCTCGACCGGGTCGTTGGCGCGTTGGTCGTCCCGCTCGTCGGGATGGCGCTCGCGGCGTGTCCTCGCGCGACATCGCAGGTCACCCCCGAGGCGGCGGCGGATTCCACGCCCGCGCGGCCGGCCGTGGTCGCGCCGGCGGCCCTGGTGCGCGACACCGCGCTGGATCAGCGGCTCTCGCGCGTCGAGCTGCGGCTGGTCGAGCGGGACGCGCAGATCGAGGAGCTCCAGGCGCGGCTCGATGAGGCGCGGCAGGAGGTGGTCCGTACGCTCGCGAAACTCCAGACGGTCGCAAGCCGGGCCGAAGCGGCATCGGCGATGGCGGAGGCCGAGATTGCCGTTCAAGCGCTGCGCGCCGCGGCGGGCGCGCCGGCGGGAGGGGAACCGGACGTCGCGCAGGCCGGGGCGTTGATGCAGCAGGGGAGCGCCGAGTTCGCGAAGCAGAACTACGGCGGCGCGCTGTACCTCGCGAACCAGGCCAAACATCTGGCGGGCGTGGGCCGCAGCCGGCTGGGCGGCGTCGGTCGGGCGCAGCTCCGCCCGGGCGAAGTGCCTTTTGCGGTGCCGGTGCGGCTGCGGGCGACGGCGCGCGGCAACGTGCGGGAGGGGCCGGGGGGCGGATACAAAGTGCTGTTCACCGCGGAGCCGGGCGCCGCGCTCACCGGCTATTCGTCTCTCGATCAGTGGGTGCGGGTCGCCGACGAGGCTGGGCGCGGCGGCTGGATGTTCGTCACGCTCGTCGGGCGGCGGGACGCGCGCGCGCGCTGAGGGCTAACGCGACGCGCGCAGCACCCGGTCCCGCCCCTCGCGCTTCGCCTGATACAGCCCCCCGTCCGCGGCGGCGAGCAGCGCTTCCGGCGAGTCGCCGTCGTCGGGGAACTGGGCGACCCCGATGCTCAAGGTGAGCTTCCCCACCAGCTCGTCGCCCGCCACCCGCGTGCGGACGCGCTGGGCCGTCTCCGCCGCCCCGGCCGCTTCCGTTTCCGGCATGAGCACCACGAACTCCTCGCCGCCGTAGCGCGCCGCGCAGTCCACGTCGCGCGTCGCTTCCCGCAGGATGGTCGCGATCCGCGCGAGCGCCGCGTCGCCCGCCAGGTGGCCGTGGGCGTCGTTGTATTCCTTGAAGTGGTCGACGTCGGCGATCAGCAGCGCGCAGGGATGCTTCAGCCGGTGCGAGCGCCGCACTTCGTTGGCGAGGGCGTCCATCAGGTAGCGGCGGTTGTAGAGTCCGGTGAGGTGGTCCGTGGCGGACAGCCGCTCGAGCTCGCGCCGGCCGTCACGCAGCCGGGCGACCATGTCGTTGAACACCTCGGTCACGTAGCCGAGCTCGCCGCCGCCCAAGACCGGCAGATCCACCTCGAGATCGCCCTTGGCCACCCGGGCGGCGCCTTGCGTCAGCCGATCGAGCGGCCGCGTGATCAGGAGCCCGAGGAAGTAGGCCAGCAGACCGACGCCGACCAACAGCGCCGCGACGATCAGCGCGGTCACGTTGCGGAGCCGCGCCACCTGGCGGTACACCTCGCCCGCCGGGACTTGCGCGAGCACCGCCCAGTCGAGCCGCGGCACGCGCTTCAGGATGCCCACGACCTGCTCCCCGTCGAGCCCGCGATACTCGACGGGCGACCCTTCGCGCTCGCCCAAGCGACGCGCGACGGCGCTGTCCAGGTGGCGGCGCATCAACTCTCCGGCACCCGAGTGGGAGCCCACCAGCGGGCGGCCGTCGGCGGTGATGATATACACGTCACCGGACTCGCCTGCGGCGAACCGGCGCAGCAGCCGCTGCGCCGCGCTCAAGTCGAGCTTCGCGGTCAGGGCGCCGAGCAGCCGCCCGCCCGCCTGGTAGATCGGCACCGCGAACACGACGACGCCCTTCTCGAGGTCGCCGTCCCAGTATGCGTCGCCCACCACCGCGCTCTCCGTGCGGATCGTCGTCGCCCAGCCCGGCGGGAGGTGCGCCGGGGCAGCCTGCTTGGCGGTGCTCGCCACCGGAGCACCCTCGGGGTTCACGACGAGCAGCTCCTCATAATCCGCAAACCGATCGCGGACCGAGCGGAGGAAGTCGGTGAGCCGCTCGCGCGCCCGGTCGCCGCCCGCCCGCGACATCCGGTCGAGATTCTCGGACACCTCGTACGAGCTCGCGAACACGCGCAGCTCGTACAGCCGCTCCTTGACCCACAGATCCATTTCGCGTGCGGTCTGCCCGCTCACGCTCTGCAGCTCCCCCGTGATCTTCTCCGTGAGCGAGCGCTTGTTCTGGAGATACGAGATCCACGCGGTGGTCAGCGAGGGGATCAGCGTGGCGAGCAGTGCGAACACCAACATCTTGCTGCGGATGCGGTCGAGCCGCAGCGCACGCAGCAGCCGGCCGACGGGCTGCTCCCAGGACGTCAAGCGATGGCTCAGAAAGCCGGCTCGGAGGGCGTCGGACCATGGACGGTCGGGGCCATCGCTTCATTGCGCTCCGGCAGCACCAGGTCAGCGAGCGGCATCTGCGGCCTCCGTCACGGGAGTGTCGCGCCGAAGCTACTCCCGCCGGCCAGGGTCCGGCAAGGCACCGCTTACGGCGCGGTCAGGTCCCACTCGACGGCGGCGAGCGCGTCATGGAACGCGGCGCCCGTGGCGGGACGGGCGTGGCGGTCGGCCGCGAGGGCGGAACGCAGCAGCTCGGCGAGCGGGCCGGAGAGGTCGGGCGGTCCCGCGACCAGCGCTCGGGCGAGCAGCGCCTCGGGGGTGGTCGCGGGGTAGGGCGGGGCGCCCGTCAGGCACTCGCACAGCACGGCCGCCGTCGCGTACAGATCGGTGCGGGCGTCGATGGGCTCTCCCAGCAACTGCTCCGGCGCCATATAGGCGAGCGTGCCAGGCGGCGCGTCGGCGGTGCGGCACTCGCTCAGCTGGGCAATCCCGAAGTCGGCGAGCTTCACGTCGCCCGCGCGGGTGAGCAGCACGTTCTGGGGCTTGACGTCCCGATGGATCACACCCTGCGCGTGCACGACGGCGAGCGCGCGGCACAGCTGCTTGCCGATCACGAGCGTGGCGTCCAGCGGCAGCGTGCCGCGCTGCTCGAGCAGCTGCGCCAGCGACCACCCGTCGACGTATTCCATCGTGATGAACCGACGTCCCGCCGCCTCCCCGATGTCGTGGGTGCGCACCACGTGCGGATGGGAGATGCGGCGGGCGACGCGCAGCTCGTGGCGCGAGCGGTCGAGCGGGACGGACAGGAGCTTGAGTGCCACGGTCTCGTCGAGCTCGCGGTCGCGCGCCGCGTACACGACGCCCATGCCGCCCGCGCCGAGGACTCGCTCGATCTCGTAGCGCCCGGCGAGCAGTCGTCCGGCGGGCAACGTGTCGGACGACGGGGGTTGTGCAGCGGGCGCCGGCGGCGCGGCCTCGTCCGCGAGGCGGCGCAACACGCCGCGCTCGGCGCGCTGCGCTGCGCTCCGCTCCTGCTCGAGCAGCAGGCGCTTGCGCTCGACGCCCCAGCGGTACCCGCCTGGGTCGCCGTCGCGCCGCACCACGCGGTGGCATGGGATCACGAGCGCCACCGGGTTCAGCGCGCACGCTTGCGCCACGGCGCGCGCGGCGCCGGGCTGGCCCAGCGCCTCCGCCACGTCGCCGTAGGTCCGCGTCTCTCCGTAGGGAATGGCGCGCAACGCCTGCCACACGCGCCGCTGGAACGCCGTCGCCCGTACGTCGAGCGGCAGGTCGAGCCGCGGCCCGGCGCCGGCGACATGGCGCAGCAGGGCGTTGACCCACGGCGCCAGCGGCGTGCCGTCGCGCCGCAGCTCGACGTCCGGGTGCTCGCGCTCGAGCTCCGCCACCAGCGCGGCGTCCGAACGCCCGAGCCGCACAGCGCACACGCCACGGGCGGTGGCGCCCACCAGGAGCCGGCCGAGGGGTGAATCGACGATCGTGTAGCCGATGGCTGCAGCGGCCGGGTCGGGGCGCACCGCCTGGCGCGCGAGCGTGGGAGCGGTGTCGGTCAGTGTGGGCATGTGAACCTCCTTTTCCCCCAACATCGCCGTACGGCGCCGCCGCCGCTATCCGGTTTTGACGCCGAAACCGGCGCGCGGTACGTTGTCGCGGTTCCAACATCCGGAGCGGCGATGAGCGACACGCGAACGGCGACGTGGTACCGATGGGAGGATCTCCCCCGGGAAGAGCTGCACGACCGGCTGGCCCGCCGTCTCATCACGGGCGACCGCATGATGCTCGCCCACGTGTACCTGAAGCAAGGCTGCGTGGTTCCGCGGCACTCGCACGAGAACGAGCAGTTCAGCTACATCCTGGAGGGGGCGCTCCAGTTCTTGGTGGGCGCGGATGGCGCGGAGCAGATCGTGGTGCGCGCGGGCGAGGTGCTGCACCTGCCCGGGAAC
>DATHGL010000380.1:0-11180 GCA_035317625.1 Gemmatimonadales bacterium
CGGCGATGCGGTCGGCGCCGACAATCACCAGATCCACGGCGGCCTGGCGCATCAAGGACCCGGCGACCGCGTCCACGATGACGGTGCAGGCGATCCCCGCGTGCGTCAGCTCCCAGGCGGTCAGCCGGGCGCCCTGGAGCACGGGCCGTGTCTCGTCGACGAAGACGTGCACCCGCCGCCCCGCGTCGTGGGCGAGATAGATGGGGGCGAGCGCGGTGCCGATGCCCCCCGTCGCGAGCGCCCCGGCGTTGCAGTGCGTCAGCACGTTGGTACCGTCCGGGATGAGCGGCAGGCCCGCCTCGCCGATCAGGCGGCACATGGCCCGGTCCTCTTCCCAGATCGCCGTCGCCTCGGCCCGCAACCGCTCCCAGATCGCCGCACCCGGACCCGCCACGTGGGTCGCGACGCGGGTCATCCGCTCGAGCGCCCAGCGCAGGTTGACCGCCGTGGGCCGCGTGGCCACGAGCATCCGCGTCAGCTCGTCCAGCCGGGCGAGGAAGGCGTCGCGCGGCGCCGCCCGCAGCTCCCGTGTGCCCGCCACGAGGCCCATCGCCGCCGCGATCCCGATGAGCGGCGCGCCCCGCGCCTGAAGCGTGCGAATCGCGTCCGCCACCGCTTCCGCGCTCTCCAAGTCACGCTCGATCCGCAGCTCGGGCAGCGCCCGCTGATCGATAATCCGCACGGCGCCGGAGGGAGCCCAGGCGATGGCTTGTACGCTCATGCCCTCGAACCTAGAGCGAGCCCCGACTCCTGGGGAGAGGGGAGAAGGGAGAGGTATGCTCAGGTATCGGCGGAATGCGGCACGCAGAGCGTACCTCTCCCCTCTCCCTTCTCCCCGCGCTAGCATTCCGTCCATGACTTACCAAACTCTCCTGTTCGAGATCAAAGACGGCATCGCGTTCATCACCATCAACCGCCCCGACAAGCTGAACGCGCTCAACGATCAAGTGGTGGACGAGCTCGCCCATGCCGCGGAGCGGGTCGCCACCGAAGACGCGATCAAGGGCGTGCTGCTCACCGGCGCGGGCCAAAAGGCGTTCGTGGCGGGGGCCGACATCGCGGACCTGGCGAAGCAGGGCCCGTTCGACGGCAAGGCCCGGGCGCTCCGCGGCCAGGCGATGCTCAGGCGCTTCGAGACGTGCGGGAAGCCGGTCGTGGCCGCCGTCAACGGCTACGCCCTGGGCGGTGGCTGCGAGCTGGCGATGGCGTGCCACCTACGGATCGCAAGTGACGCCGCCAAGTTCGGCCAGCCCGAGGTGAAGCTCGGCATCGCCCCCGGCTACGGCGGCACCCAGCGGCTGCCGCGACTCGTGGGCAAGGGCAACGCGCTCCGCTTGATCCTCACGGGCGACATCATCGACGCCCACGAAGCCCACCGCATCGGTCTCGTGAACCAGGTGGTCCCGGGGGGCCAGCTCCTCGGGACGGCGGAACAGCTGCTTCGGGGTATCCTTGCCACGGGCCCACTCGCCGTGCGCCTCGCGCTGGAAGCCGTGGACCGGGGGCTCGAGATGACGCTCGACGAGGGACTGCTGCTCGAAGCCAACCACTTCGGGCTGCTGGCGGCCACCGAGGACATGAAGGAAGGGTTGACGGCGTTCCTGGAAAAGCGCCCACCGCGCTTCCGCGGTCGATGAGAGTAAGTCTTGCCACGACAATAACTTCTGGGTATTTTGAGTGGGTTATCTGGGGCACTCGCGGCGCCGCCGCGCGGCGCCACGGGATGCCCCGTGGCGCTTCTTGTAGAGGGGTAGGCGATGGCTGAGCGTAGAAGCGGCGGGGGCGAAGCGGGCGCGGGTCGAGGGAAGCGACCGACCGCGGTCGGTGAGGCGCTGCGGAGCTACCTCGCCAAGTCGGGACTCGCGACACGGCTCGCCCAGGCACAGGTGATTCCCGACTGGCCCGGATTGGTGGGCCCGCAGATCGCCCGAGTGACGGCACCCGAGAGCGTGACCCCCGATGGGACGCTGTTCGTGCGCGTCGCGACGAGCGCCTGGATGACGGAGCTGCAGCTCATGGCGCCGCAGATCATGGCGGCAATCAACGGCGGCCGTGGCGCCGGCCGGATCAAGACGATACGCTGGCTTCTCTCACACTAGAGCGTTATGGCGAAGCCGAAACCCGCGGCGTCGAAGGACAAGGGCCGCGGCGACTACCAAGCCGACTCGATCCAGGTCCTAAAGGGGCTGGAGGCGGTGCGGCGCCGCCCGGCAATGTACATCGGGTCGGTGTCGGGTCGCGGGCTCCACCATCTGGTCTACGAAGTGGTCGACAACTCGGTGGACGAGGCGCTGGCCGGGTACAGCACGCGGATCGACGTCACGATCCACGCCGACAACGCGATCACGGTGGTGGACAACGGCCGCGGCATCCCCGTCGACATCCACAAGACGGAGAAGAAACCCGGCGTGGAAGTGGCACTCACGGTGCTGCACGCCGGCGGCAAGTTCGACAAGAGCACGTACAAAGTCTCGGGCGGCCTGCACGGCGTGGGCGTGTCGGTGGTCAACGCGCTCTCGGAGAAGCTCGAGGTGTGGGTGGATCGCGACGGGAAGCGCCACCACATGGCGTTCGAGCGCGGCGCGACGAAAAAGAAGCTCGAGGTCATCGGCAAGGCGAAGGGGACCGGCACGACGGTGTGGTTCAAGCCCGACACGCAGATCTTCACCGAGACGCGATTCGACTACGCCACACTCGCCAACCGGCTGCGTGAGCTCGCGTTCCTGAACAAGGCCCTCACGATCACGCTCAAGGACGAGCGCAAAGGCCAGCTGAAGGAAGAGACGTTCTTCTACAAGGGCGGGCTGGCGGAGTTCGTGAAGTACCTGCTCGGCAGCCGCAAGTCGCTGCACCCCAAGCCGATCACCTTCGAGGCGACGCGCGAAGGCGTCGAGGTCGAGGGCGCGGTCCAGTACGACGACGGCTACAACGACAACACGTTCTCGTTCGTCAACAACATCAACACCCACGAAGGTGGCACGCACCTCACGGGATTCCGCGCGGCGCTCACCCGCACGATCAACGAGTGGGCGAAGAAGGACGGGATCCTCAAGAAGGAGGAGTTCACCCTCACGGGCGACGACATCCGCGAGGGTCTGACCGCGGTGCTGCACGTCAAGGTCAAAGACCCGCAGTTCGAGGGGCAGACCAAGACCAAACTCGGCAACTCCGAGGTTGAGGGGATCGTGAAGACCGTGGTCAACGACGCCCTGGGCGAGTTCTTCGACAAGAGCCCGAGCGTGGCGCGCACCATCATCGCCAAGGCGGTGAGCGCGGCGCGGGCGCGCGAAGCGGCGCGCAAGGCGCGCGAGCTGGTCCGCAAGAAGAGCGGGCTCGAAGGCGGTCTGCTGCCGGGCAAGCTCGCCGATTGCAGCGTCAGCGACCCCACGCTCACCGAGCTGTATCTCGTCGAGGGCGATTCCGCGGGCGGCTCCGCCAAGCAGGGCCGCGACCGCAGCTTCCAGGCGATTCTCCCGCTGCGGGGCAAGATCCTCAACGTCCAGAAGGCCCGGATCGACAAGATCCTCTCCAACGAGGAGATCCGGACGATCATCACGGCGATCGGCACCGGCGTGGGCGAGCACTTCAAGCTGGACGACGCGCGCTACCACAAGATCATCATCATGACGGACGCCGACGTGGACGGCGCCCACATCCGCACCCTGCTCCTCACCTTCTTCTATAAGGAGATGAAGTTCCTGATCGACGCGGGCTACATCTATATCGCGCAGCCGCCGCTGTACCGCGTCGCCAAGGGCAAGGAAGAGTTCTATGCCTACGAAGAGAAGGAGCGGGACGGCTACGTGAAACGGCTCACCAACGGCGAAGGCGGGGGGGGGCACGGCACGATCATGATCCAGCGCTACAAGGGACTGGGGGAGATGAACCCCGACCAGCTGCGCAACACCACGATGGATCCGGCGCGCCGCACACTCCTCAAGGTGACCATGGAAGATGCTCTCGAGGCGTCGCAGCTGTTCGAGACGCTGATGGGCGACGAGGTGGAGCCGCGGCGGAAGTTCATCGAGGAGAATGCGAAGTTCGTCCGGAACCTCGACATCTAGCCGTCTACCGCTTCAGCTCTTCGACGCCGTCCTTCGTCACCCGATGTGAGATCAACGGCAACGGCTTCTCCGTGAGCTTGTCGCCGATGACGATCGCCTGCCCGACCGCCTCCAACGCGAGCTTCATGCCGGCCGGATCCTTCGCGAACACCGAGGCGATAGGCTCTCCCGCCAGTACTTTGTCTCCCGGCTTCGCGGTGATGACGAACCCGACCGTGGGATCCACCGGGTCCTCGACCGTGAGACGCCCGCCGCCCATGGCGACGACCGCCCGCCCGATGATCCTCGGGTCCACGCGCAGGACCACACCGGTGCGGGGGGTGTTGTACACCTCCACCTCTTGCGCCTGGGGCAGGACGGAGGCGTCCTCCACGACCTTGGGGTTGCCGCCTTGGGCTTCGATGATCTGCTCGAACTTCTCGGCGGCGAGTCCCGAGCCGAGAGCGTTCTCGAGGCGCTGGCGCGCTTTCTTCGAGGTGCGCTCCACGCCCGCCGCCAGCAGCATCTCGACGCCCAGGGCGTAGGTCACCTCCATCAGGTCCTCCGGCCCTTCGCCGCGGAGCGCCAGGATCGCTTCCTCGGTCTCGAGGGCGTTGCCGCAGGCCCGCCCCAGCGGGCGGTCCATCGCCGTGAGGAGCGCCACCGTGGGACAGCCGCGATCTTCGCCGAGGGCGATCATCGTCTGGGCCAGCTCGAGGCTCTGCTCGAGCTTGGGGAGGAACGCCCCGCTCCCCCGCTTCACGTCGAGCACGAGCGCGTTCAGTCCCTCGGCGAGCTTCTTGGACATGATGCTCGCGGCGATCAGCGGAATCGCTTCGACGGTGCCGGTGACGTCGCGCAGCGCGTACAGCCGTCCGTCGGCAGGGGCGATCTCGGGGGTCTGACCGATCATGGCGCAGCCGAGCTTCATCACCTGCGCCTTGACCTCCGCGAGCGACAACCCGGTGCGGAACCCAGGGATCGCCTCGAGCTTGTCGAGCGTGCCGCCGGTGTGGCCCAGGCCGCGTCCCGACATCATCGGGACCGCGACCCCACACGCGGCGACGAGGGGAGCGAGCACGAGCGATACCTTGTCCCCGACGCCGCCCGTCGAATGCTTGTCGACGCGCGGCGTCGCCCAGCCATCGAACGTCAGCCGCTGGCCCGAGGCGAGCATCGCGTCGGTGAGGGCGGCGAGCTCCTGGCGCTCGAGGCCGCGCAGCAGCACCGCCATGAGGAGGGCCGACATCTGGTAGTCGGGGACGCGGCCGCCGGTGTACGCGGCGACGAGCGCGGACCATTCCTCCGGCGTGAGCGCCCCGCCGTCGCGCTTGCGCTCGATGAGGGGCACGACCAACATTACCGACCCTCTCCCGTCCGGAGTCGCCGATGCAGGCTGCCGCACCCCTGCTGCTCGTCACCGTCGCCCTCGCCGCTCGCCTCGGCGCGCAGGCGCACCCGACGGCGGCGGAGCACATCGCGCTGGGCGACAGCGCGCACGCGGCGCTGGCGCCGCAGCAGGCGCTCGGCCACTATCGCGCGGCGCTCGCGCTCGATTCCACGAGCTACGCGGCGCTCTGGAAGGCGGGGCGCGAGACGGTCGACATCGCGAAGCAGCTCGAGGGCAAAGACGGAGCCTCCAAGCGGCGGCGCGACAGCCTCTACGCCGCGGCGCAAGCGTACGGCGAGGCGGCCGTGCGCGCGAACCCGAACGGCGCCGACGGCCACTTCACGATCGCGCAGGCGCTCGGCCGGCTGTCGCGGACGCGCGGCGGGAAGGAGCGCGTGCGCTTCGCCAAGACGATCTATGACGAGGCCATGAAGGCGATCGAGCTGGACTCGACCCACGACGGCGCCTATCACGTGGTCGGGGCGTGGCATGCCGAGGTCAAGCGGTTGTCGGGGTTCCAGAAGTTCTTCGCGAAGACGCTGTTCGGCGGCGGCTTCCTCGACAAGGGGAACTGGGACGACGCCCAAAAGTACCTCGAGCGCGCGGTCGCCCTGAAGCCGCGGGACATCTTCCACCGCCTCGAGCTCGGCGAGGTATACATCGACGTGGGCAAGTACTCCAAGGCGCGTGAGGAGTTCGCGGCGATCGAGCCGCTCCCCCTCGCCGACGTGCTCGACCACCAGTACAAGCGGGACGCCAAGCAGCTCCTCGAAGACATCAAAGGCGAGAAGGACGAGACCTAACGCCGGCCCATCAGGCGCTCGATCTCGGCCGTGGTTTTCGGCGCCTTGGCGGACAGCCACTCCGCCCCCGTCGCCGTCACGAGCACGTCGTCCTCAATCCGCACGCCCAGCGCTTCCTGGGGCAGGTAGATCCCCGGC
This sequence comes from Gemmatimonadales bacterium, assembly GCA_035317625.1. Taxonomy (GTDB): domain Bacteria; phylum Gemmatimonadota; class Gemmatimonadetes; order Gemmatimonadales; family GWC2-71-9; genus AG41. The sequence continues at coordinate 6,375 of DATHGL010000380.1, forward strand.
TCGATCGTCACCACCATCCCGGGTTGGAGCGGCGTGCCGTAGTCGCCCACGTCGTGGACGTCCATGCCGAGCCAGTGCGACAACCCGTGAATGAAGTAGGCGTCACACGTCTGGTCGCCGCACAGCGTACCCGAATGCGCCCGCATATAGTCACGCGCCACGCGGTTCAGCTGCGCCACGCTCGTGCCGGGGCGCGTGGCCTCGAACGCGGCCTGCTGCGTGGCGAGGACCAGGTCGTAAATCGCCTTCTGGCGCGGCGTGAACTTCCCGTTCACCGGGAAGGTACGCGTCACGTCGGCGGTGTACTGGCCCCACTCGGCGCCGGCGTCCACGACCACCAAGTCGCCGTCTTTCGTCTGGCGGCGGTTGACGTCGTAATGGAGGGTGGTGGTGTTCGGGCCGCTGCCGACGATCGAGGGATAGCCCACGCGGTCGGCGCCGTTCCGGCGGAAGCCGGCCTCGAGCGCCGCCTCGATCTCGTACTCCCACATACCCGGGCGCGCCGCCTGCATCGCCGCGATGTGCCCCAGCACCGAGATGTCGATCGCCTTGCGCAGCCGGGCGATCTCGTCCGCGTCCTTCACGAGGCGCATCGAATCCGCGATGGGGCGCAGATTGCGCACGTCGCGCCCCGCGAAGACGAGGTCCCGCAGGCGCGGCTCGTCGCGCGTCGTCTGGTCCAGGGGGACGTAGAGGGGGGCGTGGGACAGCGTGGCGGAGAGCACCTGATCGAGTGAATCCGTGGGGAGCACGCGCGCGATGCCGGTGAGGCGGACCGCGGTGCTGTCCGGCCCCAGTCGCATGCCGGTCCAGCGCTCCTGGGAGGGATTGCGCGGCGGCAGGAACAGCGCGGTCCCGGCGGCGTCGCCCCCGACCAGCAGCAGCCAGGCGTCCTGGGTTTCGAGCTCGGTGAAATAGAAGAACGTGTTGCTCTGCCGAAAGTCGTTGTCCTGGAGGAAGTCGCGCTCCAGCTCGCGCTCGTGCGCGGCGGGGATGAGCACCACGCCGCGGCCGATGCGAGCCAACAGTCCGCGCCGCCGCGCGCCGACGCTCGCCGTGTCCACGGAGCGGCCCATTCCCGGCAGTTCCGGGACCGGTGTCCACGCGCCGAGGGGTGGTGCCGCGGGCAGCGGACGGCCCTGCGCGAGGGCGACGTCGGCGAGCGCGGCAGCGAATGCAACGAGGATGGCCGATCGCATGGGCTCCGAAGCTACCGCGCGTCCGAGCGCGCGGCAACTTGACTCCGCGTCCGCTGGAGGCGCAAACTATGCCATGACCCTCCCCTCCGCTCTCGAGGTGCGCGTCGCCGATCTGGAACGCGAGCGGAAACACCTGCTTGCGGTCATCGAGATCCTCAAGGAAGTCTCCACCTCGCTCCACTTCATCGACATCCTCCAGGCGATCGCCCGCAAGCTGGGCGAGGCGTTCGGACTCGATCGCTGCTCGATCTTTCTCGCCGAGCGCGGCGGCCGCACCGTGCGCCTGGTCGCGTCCTACGAAGATCCGACCATCCGCAACTACGTGGTGGATCTCGAGCGGTACCCGGAGCTCAAGCGTGCGATGGGGAGCGGCGAGACGGTGTTCATCCCCGACGCCGCGACGGACCCGAGCCTGAAGCACGTGAAGGGCGAGATGATCAACCGCCGTGTGAAGTCCATCACCGTGGTGCCGATCACGTGGCGGGGCGTGGCGATCGGGGCGATCTTCCTGCGCACGTTCCGCGACGGGCCCACGTTCTCCGACGAAGACGTGCGGTTCGTGCAGGTCGTGGCCGCGCTCACGGCGCAGGCGCTGCGCAACGCCCACCGGTACGAGCGCTTGGCCCAGCGCCAGCAGGAGACCGGCGAGACGATGCGCCGGATGGAGCTCGAGCGCGTGGCGCTGCTCTCGTTCCTGCGGCGGCTGCTCGGCGCCTTCGGCGAGCGCGAGGGCGCGTGGGCCGAAGGTCTGCTGCCGCGCGCCTCGGCCGAGGAGCTCGACCGCCTGGTGGGCGTCGCGATGGCCGTCATCCAAGAGGAAGCCAAGGGTCGGTGAAGCGACCCGCCGGGCGGGCGGCCGAGCTGCGGCGGCTGCTCGAGCGCGCCAACCACGCGTACTACGTCCTCGACAAGCCCGAGATCTCGGACGCCGAGTACGACCGCCTGCTCCGCGAGCTGCAGGAGCTCGAGGCCAAACACCCCGAGCTCCGTACGCCCGACAGCCCCACCCACCGCGTCGGGGCGGAGCCGGCCGAGAAGTTTCGCAAGCACCGCCACCTCGTCCCCATGCTGTCGCTCGCCAACGCCTTCAACGAGGCAGAGCTCGCCGAGTGGGAGGAGCGCAACGCCCGGCTGCTCGCTGAGGTGAAGAGCGCGGGCTACACGCTCGAGGTGAAAATCGACGGCGCGGCGGTGAGCCTCACGTACCAGGACGGCGTGCTGGTGACAGGCGCGACGCGCGGCAACGGGCGCGAGGGCGAGGACGTGACCGCCAACCTGCGCACCGTGCGGGACGTGCCCCTGCGGCTCTCGGGCAAGGGGTGGCCCACGCGCATGGAGGTGCGCGGCGAGGTGTACCTCTCCAAGTCACGTTTCGCCGAGCTCAACCGCGAGCGCGAGCGGGCCGGCGAGCCGACCTTCGCCAACCCGCGGAACGCGGCCGCCGGATCGCTGCGCCAGCTCGACCCCAGGATCACCCGCAACCGTGGTCTCGCCATCTTCTGCTTCCACATCGAGGCCCCCGGCCAGAAGGTCCCGGTGGCGACGCAGCACGACCTCCTGAAGCAGCTCGCCGCGTGGGGCTTCCCCGTCGAGCCGCACCACACGCTGGCCCCCACGCTCGCCGCCGCCAACGCGGCGATCGCGACGCTGGAGCCGCTCCTCCCCACGCTCGACTACGGCGCCGACGGTGTCGTGCTGAAAGTGAACCCGCTGCGGCTGCACGCCGAGCTGGGCACCGTGGGCGATCGCGAGCCCCGCTGGGCCATCGCGCGCAAGTTCGCGCCCGAGGTCCAGGTCACGAAGCTCAAGGAGATCCGGATCAACGTGGGGCGCACCGGGGCGCTCAACCCGTATGCGGTGCTCGAGCCGGTCGAGATCGGCGGCGTCACCGTCTCCACCGCCACGCTCCACAATTTCGACCTGATCGACGCGAAAGACATTCGCGAGGGCGATTGGGTCGAGGTGACCCGCGCCGGCGAGGTGATTCCCCAGGTGCTCGGCCCGGTGCGCGAGCGACGGACGGGCAAAGAGCGGAAGTTCAAGCGTCCCGACCGCTGCCCCGTGTGTCACTCGAAGGTCGAGTATCCGTCCGACGAGGTGATGGCGTACTGCTCCAACGTCTCGTGCCCCGGGCGGATCTTCGAGAGCATCGTGCACTTCGCGTCGCGGAGCGCGATGGACATCCGCGGCCTGGGCTACGAGCGGGTGCGGACACTGCTCGAGGCGAAGCTCATCAAGGACGTCGCCGACCTCTACCAGCTGACCCCGATGCAGCTCCTCACGCTCGAGGGTTTCGCCGAGAAGTCGGCGCAGCAGCTCGTGGACGCGATCCAGGCGTCGAAGCGGCAGCCCCTGTCGACGCTGCTGTACGCGCTCGGCATCCGCCATGTCGGCGCGCAGGTGGCGAAACTGCTCGCCCGCCACTTCGGAACGATGAAGGCGCTCCGGAACGGCTCGGTCGAGGACATCAGCGCGATCCGCGGCGTCGGGGAGGCGATCGCCGAGGCGGTCGCGGGGTTCTTCGACGAGGCGAAGAACCGCAAGCTGCTCGAGCGCCTGGAGAAGCTCGGCCTGAACTTCAAGGAGCCGGCGGCCACCGAGGGCAAGGGCCCCCTCGCCGGGCAGATCTACGTGGTGACCGGGACGCTGCCGTCGCTCTCCCGCGCCAAGGCGGCCGAGCTGATCGAGGCCGCCGGGGGCACCGTCGTCGACAGCGTGTCGAAGAAGACCACCGCGCTGGTGGTCGGCGCGGACGCGGGCTCGAAGCTCGAACGGGCGAAAGCGCTCGGCATCCCGATCCTCGACGAGGCCGAACTCTTGCGCCGCGCACGAGCCAAACCCTAAGTTGGCGTCCCATATGACCGCCCCTGCCTCCACCCCCGCCGCGACCGACGGCCTCACCATCGGTCGCGGCGCCCTGCGACAGCTGCATCACAGCCTGCTGCGCGACGCGGCCGATGCCGCCGTCCCGATCCTCCAGGAGGTCGGCTTCGCCGCAGGCGAGGGTGTGTACGGGGCGTTTTGTGCGTGGCTGCCCGGTGAAACGGGCGTCGCGCGACCGGACGAGCTCGACGCCGGCCGGCTGAACGACGTCCTGTCGACGTTCTTTCAAGCGACCGGGTGGGGCTCCCTGACCGTCGCGCCGCTCGGCAGCGCGGCGCTGGTGGTGGACTCCGCCGACTGGGTGGAAGCCGAGCCGGGCAGCGCCCAGACGCCGATGTGTTTCTTCACATCGGGCATGCTGGCGGACTTCTTCGGCCGCATGTCGGGCGAGCCGGTCGCGGTGATGGAGGTCGAGTGCCGCTCGCGCAACGACGCGCGCTGCCGCTTCCTGTCGGCGTCCCCCGACACGCTCAACGCCGTGTACGAGCAGATGACGCAGGGGCGCGATTACGCGGAGGCGCTAGGTGCTGGGGGCTAGGTGCTAGCGCTCCGGTAGCGCTTGGTCAGCGCTCGGAGGAGCCCCGACAGCATTCTCCCGACCTCACTCGTCTGCGCGATGACGCGCTCTTCTTCTTCGTTCGAGATGTATCCCATGCGCCCCGCGATCGATAACTGCGTTTCCATCTCCATCAATGACCATCTCGGTGATTATGTGCGGCACGTG
>DATHGL010000381.1:0-5296 GCA_035317625.1 Gemmatimonadales bacterium
TCCCTTTTGGGCTCGCACCATCGCTGAAGGCGCTGTTGGAGAGGCTTTGGGCCGCGCGGGATGGGATGTACGTATTCCACCGCGACGGTCAGTCGCTCGGCGTCGGCGCCGTGCGCTCAGCTTGGAAGCGCGCGTGCAAGCGGGCTGGGCTCGCGGAACGTCTAGTGCATGATCTTCGCCGAAGCGCCGCGCGCGACTTCCGTCGTGCTGGCGTGTCGGAGGGTGAGATCATGCGGCTCTGCGGTTGGGAGACACGCAGCATGTTCGACCGGTACAACATCATCGACGAAGCGGACCTCGCTTCGGCGGTGGCCAAGCGATTTAATGGCAAAGTAACGGCAAAGTCAGAGGGTTTTGCAGAACAGCCGTCCTAGCTAACTTCAGCAGCACCAATTCGTAGGTCCGTAGCTCAATTGGTAGAGCACCGGTCTCCAAAACCGGGGGTTGCAGGTTCGATTCCTGCCGGGCCTGTTCGTAGAGGGAGACGATGAAGCCTCGCGGACGTCCAGCTGATGACGTGGCAGCGATGTGGCAGGATGGCCCCGCGCTGAGTTAACTTCACCAACAGTGCGTACCCTGTCCCGCCGCACCTTCCTGCAAGCAAGTGCCGCCGCCAGTGGCGGACTGCTGGTGAGCTTCAGCCTGCCCGCGCCCATCCGAGGCGCGCTCGGCGCCGCGGTGCCCCCGCCCCCGGGGAGCGACTTCGCGCCCAACGCGTTCATCCGCATCGATCGCGACGGCCAGGTGACGCTGATGATGCACAAGGTCGAAATGGGGCAGGGGACCTACACCTCCATGCCCATGCTCGTCGCCGAGGAGCTGGAGGTGGATCTCAGCCAGGTGCATCTCGAGCACGCGCCTCCCGACGACGCGCTGTATGCCGAGCCGCTGTTCGGCGTCCAGGAGACGGGCGGCTCGACGTCGGTGCGCGGCAACTGGGAGCCGCTGCGCCGCGCCGGTGCGACCGCCCGCAGCATGCTCGTGGCCGCCGCGGCGCAGACGTGGACGGTGGATCCGACCTCTTGCCGCGCGGCCCAGGGCGCCGTGATTCACGGACCCACGGGCCGGAGCCTCGGCTATGGCGCGCTGGTCGAGCGAGCGGCCGCCCTGCCGGTGCCGCGCAGGGTCGCGCTCAAGGACCCGAGGGACTTCAAGCTGATCGGCACGCCGGCGAAGCGGCTGGACACGCCCGACAAGGTCGACGGCACGGCGCAATTCGGCATCGACGTGCGGCTCCCCGGGATGAAGGTTGCCGCAGTGGCCGCCTGCCCGGTGTTCGGCGGCAAGGTCGCCTCCGTCGACGACGCCAGCGCGAAGGCGATCGAGGGTGTGCGCCAGGTCGTGCGCCTCGACGACGCCGTCGCGGTGGTCGCGGACGACACGTGGACTGCCAAACGGGGCCTCGCGGCGCTCGTCATCCAGTGGGACGACGGGCCGAACGCGACGCTCTCCACTGCCGACATCGTGCAGCAGCTGGCCGCGGCGTCAGCACAGTCGGGCGTGGTCGGGCGCAAAGACGGCGACGTCGGGCAGGCGATGGCGGGTGCCAGCCGCAGGCTCGAGGCGGTGTACGAGCAGCCGTTCCTCGCGCACGCCACGATGGAACCGGTGAACTGCACCGTGCACGTGCGCCCCGACGGCTGCGACATCTGGGTGGGAACGCAGGTGCCGACGTTCACCCAAACAGCGGCGGCGCAGGTGACGGGCCTGCCGAAGGCGAAGGTCCAGGTGCATAACCACCTGCTGGGCGGCGGGTTCGGCCGGCGGCTCGAGGTGGATTTCATCGTCCGGGCGGTACAGATCGCGCAGCAGGTGGCCGGCCCCGTGAAAGTGATGTGGAGTCGCGAAGAAGATATCCAGCACGACATGTACCGGCCGTACTATTACGACCGGATCGCGGCCGGCCTGGACGTGCAGGGTCGGCCGGTGGCCTGGTCTCACCGGATCACCGGCTCGTCGATCGAGGCGCGCGTCATCAACCAACTGTTCCCCAAGACGCTGCGGGTCATCCGGGCCGGCGGTCTGCACAGGCTCGGCGCGATGATCAAGCGCCTCGACCTCGATGCCGTGGAAGGCGCCGCGGAGCCGCCCTACGCGCTTCCCAATGTCCGCGTGGAATACGTCCGCCAGGAGCCGCCGGGCGTCCCCACCGCGTTCTGGCGCGGCGTCGGGCCGACGCACAACATCTTCGTGGTGGAGAGCTTCATCGACGAGCTCGCCGCGGCGGCGACACGAGACCCGTTCGAGTACCGGCGCGCGCTGCTCGACCGGTCCCCTCGTGCCAAGGCGGTCCTCGAGCTCGCGGCCGGACAGGCGGGTTGGGGGACGCCGCTCCTGGCCGGGAGCGGGCGCGGCATCGCGCTGTTACACGCGTTCGGGAGCTACATCGCCCAGGTGGCGGATGTCTCGGTCTCGAAGCAAGGCGACGTGCGCGTGCAGCGCGTCGTCTGCGTGGTGGATTGTGGCACGATCGTGAACCCGGACACAGTGAAGGCCCAGATGGAGAGTGGGATCATCTTCGGTATCACGGCTGCCCTATTCGGCGAGATCACGATCAAGAACGGGCGGGTCGAGCAGCACAATTTCAACGACTATCGGATCCTGCTGATGCGCGAGGCGCCCGTGATCGACGTCCATCTGGTCACGAGCGGGGAAGCTCCGGGGGGCGTGGGAGAGCCGGGTACGTCAGCGGTGATCCCCGCGGTCACGAATGCGATCTTCGCGGCGACCGGCAAGCGGATCCGCAAGCTGCCGGTGAAGGACCAGCTGCGCCCGGCGTAGAGGAACGCATGACCTGGATCGCGCTCGCCTACCACCTCGCCAGCCGGCTCGCGTATGTCCTCTACGTGGGCTTCGCGCTCAAACGCCAGGACCGCACGGCGTTTCTCACGCGGCGTCACGGCGCGGAGGAGGGGTTCCGGCGCTTCCGTCGGGTTGCGGCGGTGGTCATGGGCAACGACGCGGTCAGTGTCGTGGTCCTCTGCCTCGTCAGCGCGGGCACGTTGCGCCTCGACCTGCCGCGCGGTCCCGCGATCGCGGTGGGCGCGATCCTCGTCGTGGTCGGCGTCGCGACCAAGGTCTGGGCCGCGGCCACGCTGGGGGACGGGTACTACTGGCGCAACTTCTTCACACCGGGCGACCCGATCGTCCCGAAGGCCGCCGGGCCGTATCGCTGGCTGAGAAATCCGATGTACACCGTAGGGTATCTTCCCACCTACGGCTTGGCGCTCGCGACCGGGTCGCTGTGGGGGCTCGCCGCCGCGCTGTTCGACCAGTGCGCCATCCTCACGTTCTACCATCTGGTCGAGAAGCCACACTTCGATCGGCATCGCCGAGCGCCGTCCGAGCGCCCCCGCGTCTTCGCGGACACGGGACGCCGGCAGGACACGGAAGGAGCGCGCGGGCCGAGCGCCTGAGTCATCTGCACATCACGTTTGCACCTGGTTCCGGCCGCCTTCTTTGGCGCGATACAGCGCGCGATCGGCCGCTTTCACGACCAGATCCCACTTGGAGTGGCGGTCGGTCTTCTCGGCAACGCCGATACTGATCGTCACGGGTACGCGCTCCCCCGGCCCCTTTTCGGTCACGACTTTCTCTTTCTTCTTCTTCGAGCGGAAGCGAGCGCGCAGAATGAACCGGGTGTCTTCGACGGTCTGGCGCAGCGCCTCGAGGTCGGGAAGGCACTCTTCCGCGGTCCGGCCGGCGAAGATCACCGCGAACTCCTCGCCGCCGTAGCGGTAGGCTTTTCCTCCGCCCCCGACCTGCGCCAGCTTCGCCGCGATCATCCGCAGCACTTGGTCCCCCACGTCATGGCCATGGCGGTCGTTGATGCGCTTGAAGTGGTCCACGTCGAGCATCGCCACGGTGTAGTGTCCGCCGAGCCGCAGCAGTGCCTCGTTCAGGGCCCGCCGGGCGGGCAGTCCCGTGAGGCTGTCCTGGTACGCCATGTGGTAGGACGCTTCCACCACGGCGACGATGAGGATGAGCGCAGCGGTGGCGAGGTAGAACGTCGAGAACCCGGGACTCGCCGGGCGCACGGCGGAGAGGCCGAGGAAGGCTGGAATCAGCGCCCAGGCGAAGGAGCGCCCCGTCTGTGTGGGCGCCATGAGCTGGGCCGCCAAGACGAGCCCGGCCGCCACGAAAAAGCCGAGCAGGGCGAGGTCGGCGAGCGGCGTCCAGGCGAAGAGCCACGCGGGGAGCAGCCGGGTGTGGAGCAGAGCGGCGGTCGCGCCCGGGGCCTCGCGGTCGAGGATGGCCACCAGCGCCAGCTGCCCCAGGATGAGCGCGAACCGCGCGAGGCCGGGCGGCGTGGAGAACCCGCGCTCGGCCGTGAGGGGCAGGGTGGCGAGGTTGAGCGGAAGCAGGAGGCCGATCGCTTGCAGCACGACCCGATCCCGCGCGAGCCCGTGCCCGGCGGCGAAACTCACCAGCGTGCGATCTGCGAGGGCCAGGAGGAGCAGGGCGAACAACAGTCGGCTGCGGTGGAATCGCCAGCCCAGCAGCACGCCGGCGCCGAAGACGGCGTAGGGGTAGAACGGGGCGAGCGGCGCGAGCAGATCCTGCAGCCATTTTGCGTGCGTGTAGACGACGGCCGCGAAGATGATCGGGGCCTCGGGCAAGCCCCGCGACACGATCCTCCAGGCGGCGTCGTAGGCGGCGTGTGTCTGCTGCGGCGCGGCTCGGGGCACGGGTCGGGGATTCTCCTTCACGAATGCGCGGGAGATCGCCGGTCGTCGCGGGACGGCGGCGGCCATAAAGGGTACCCGGAACGGGGCCGAGGTCAACCGTCGGGTTGCGTGGCCTGCCGGCGGCTGGTGATATTCTCCCCGCCGCGGCGGTATCGTCTAGGGGACTAGGACGGAGCCCTCTCAGGGCTCAAACACGGGTTCGAATCCCGTTACCGCTACTGGCAGGGGACGAGCCCCCATCGTCTAACGGCTAGGACACCACTCTTTCAAGGTGGGAACAGGGGTTCGATTCCCCTTGGGGGCAGAGGCAGAGACGAAGAGGGGTCAAGCAAGAGCGTCACGCGGAGACGTCGTTTTGCAGTTAGGGCCGATAGCTCAATTGGCAGAGCAACTGACTCTTAATCAGTAGGTTCTCGGTTCGATTCCGAGTCGGCCCATTCGACGTGCCGCAAATGCGGTAAGCGGTAAGCGGTAAGCGGTAAGCGGTGAGCGGTGCGGTAATTGGTCCCCCGCTGCAGAGAATCGATGACACGCGCTCCCGTCTTTGCGTGATCGTTCGGTGGTGCGCGATCACAAGAGTATCTTGGCATGGCAGGAGGCCCATAAGG
>DATHGL010000382.1:0-6667 GCA_035317625.1 Gemmatimonadales bacterium
TGACCTCCGCGCCGAGGCGCTCGAGGGCGAGGAAGTGTGTGTCGACGCGCCGCCGTCCGATCACGTCGCCCCCCGGGGGCGGGAGGTTCACCCTCCCGAAGCGCGCGAGCATCGGGCCCGCGAGCAGGATCGAGGCGCGGATCCGCGCGCACAACGCGGGATCGAGCTCGCGCGGTTCGGCGCGCCCGGTGTCCACCTCCACGCTGTTCGGCCCCGTCCACTGCACCGCGGCGCCGAGGTGCGCCAGCAGCGCCAGCATCGTCTCGACGTCGCGGATGTGCGGAACGTTGTCGATCCGGCAGGGCCCGTCGGCGAGGAGCGTGGCCGCGAGGATGGGGAGTGCCGCGTTCTTGTTGCCGGCCGGGCGAATGGTGCCTTTGAGCTGGCGGCCGCCCGTGACCGCGAAGGACGGAGGCATGGGTGAGGCAAGCTATCCGGCGGCTTGCGCCGGCGTCAAGCGTTCGCGAACGTTGGGCCCGTGAACGTGAGTCCGGTTCTGGCGCTCGCGGGACTCATCACGATCGGCCTGCTCGCGACGCGGCTGCCGCGCCCGCAGTGGCGCCACGTGGCGAGCCTCGACCGCGTGCTCGTCACCGGCGGGCCGTTCGTGCTCCTGGGCCTCGTGCTGGGACCCGGCATCGATCTCGTCAGCCCGCCGGTGCTGGAGGCGCTGGCTCCGGTCACCGCGCTCGGGATCGGATGGATCGGCGCAACGCTCGGGGCCCGGTTCGAGTGGCGCTACCTGCGGCGGATCCCGCGCGGCGCCTGGCTCCTGGCCGCCCTCGCCAGCGTGGCCGTATTCGCGGCCGTGGCGCTCGCCGCGTGGCTCCTCACCAGCGTGGTTCCGGCACTCGCCACGGCGTGGACGCCGCGGCGCCCGGCTGTGCTGACTCTCGCAGCCGTCGCGGCGGCCTCGGGACCGGGGGCGGTGGCCCGCGTCGCCCGAGCGATGGGAATCCGCAAGAGCGTGGCTCACATGTTGGCGCTCGCGGCCACGCTCGAAACGGCTTGCGGCGCGCTCGCCATGACGGTGCCGCTCGCCCTGCACGGCCCCCACCCACCGGGCGGAAGCGCTGTGCTCGGGTGGCTCTCCTGGATCGTCTTCGCGGCCGCAAGCGGCACGCTCGTGGGCCTGGTGTTTCTCGCGCTGACGCGGTTGCGGCCCGCCCCTGCCGACCTGGCTTTCGCCCTGCTGGCCACGCTGCTGTGCGGCGCCGGGATCGGCTATGCGGCCGAGCTCTCGCCATTCGTCGTGTGCGCCCTGGCGACGGCGCTGATCGTGAATACATCGCCCGCGCGGCGTGCGGCGCGCCGGGTGCTCGCCGAGTGGGAGCATCCCCTGTATGCGATCTTGCTCGTGGTCGCCGGCGCGCTGCTCACGCTCCCCACCGCGGGGATTCTCGTCGCCGTGCCGCTGCTCGCGGGCGTCCGCGCCGCCGCCACGTGGGCGGCGGCACGCTACGGCCGCCTGGCGCTGGGTCTCGCCGGCGTCCCGCCCCATATCGGGCTCGGTACCATCGCGCAGGACGGCGCCGCCGTGGCGCTGGCGCTGAACTTCTTCATCATATACGGCGACCCAGGTGGTGCGGTGCTCACCACCATCGTGCTGGGCGTGGTGACGGCGCAGCTCATGGCGCCCCCGCTGATGGCGCTGGCGCTGCGAGCGGGATCCGGCGGACCGGCAGCGCCGTTGACACAGCCGGCGCAGCGCCCCGAGCTTAGTGCCAACGCTCCCGCGGAATGGCTCCGATGATCCCGACTTGGGTGGCGGTGGTGACGGGCGTTTCGCTCGTGATCCTGGCGCTGTCGGCCATCGTGATCGCGGGCGCGTCGGTGGTGGCGGCGCTCGGGCTGCGGGCGTTCCTGGGGATGCTGCACGACTTGGCGGGTCCCGCCGTCGGGGATGTCCGGGCGCTCGTCGCCACGATCCGCGCCGAGGCAGAGGGTTTGGCCGGGACGTCGCGCGACCTGCGGCAGCGGATCGTCAGCGCCGCCGACGCGGCGGAGGCGCGCCTGGCCGATCTGGATGCGTTGTTCGAAGTCGTGCAGGAAGAAGTGGAGACGACGGTCCTCGACGTCGCGGCGACGATGCGTACGGTACGGCGCGGCATGTCGCTGCTCGAGTGGGGCCGCCGGACGCTCAAGCGGGGGAAGAAGCACTGACGGGGACGCGGCTCCTCGCGGCGGTGGCGGTGGGGCTCGCCGGGGTGGCCCTGTTCCCCGCCGTCGCGCTCGCCTGGACGCCTGGCACCCACGTCTACCTGGGCGAGTCGGTGCTCGCCAACCTGCACCAGCTGCCCGGCGCCCTGGCCGACCTGCTCCGGGCGTTTCCGTATGACTTTCTCTACGGCAACATCGCGGCCGACACGTCGCTCGCCAAGAAGTACGCTCCCGTGGGCCGGCACTGCCACGCCTGGCACGTGGGTCAGGAGATCTTCGACCTCGCCCCCACCGACCCACTCCGTGCCTTCGGGCTGGGCTACCTCGCGCACCTCGCGGCCGATGCGGTGGCGCATAACTTTTTCGTGCCGCGCCAGCTGGTTCTCACGTCGAGCAGCACGGCGCTCGGCCACAGCTACTGGGAGAGTCGGTTCGAGACGCACCTCGGCCCCGCCTACGCGAGCACGGCCAAGGAGCTGATCCTCCAGGATCATGCGCCGAGCGACACGCACCTGGACACGATCATCTCGCCCACGCTGTTCAGCGTGCGCACCAGCCGGCGGCTGTTCCGCGGCATGGTGCATCTCACCGAAAGCGAGAGCTGGCGGTGGGCGTTTCAGCTGATCCTCGAGAACACGCGCTGGGACCTCCCCGACGACGATGTGGAGCGGCACATGGCGGTGGCGTTCGAGTACGTGATGGAGATGCTGGGGGAACCCGACGCCGCGGCGCGGCGGCTCGACCCGGCGGGCGATCAGGCGCTCAGGCTCGCGAAGCGGATGCGGCGTGAGGCGCTGCAGGAAGGGGGCCGGGAGGATCCCGAACGCATGCTCGAAACGGCGGAACAACACTTCGGGCTGCCGGCGCCGGCCCTCGCGTACTGGCGGCAATCGCAGGCGCAGCGGCCGTGGCGGGATCGGGAGCGAGGCCCCTAGGAGGCGAGCTTCTCCTCCAACACTCGCTGGACCAGCTTGGGGTCCGCCTTGCCGCGGGACACCTTCATCACCTGTCCGACGAAGAACGGCTGCAGCTTCGTTTCGCCGTTCTTGTAGCGCGCTACCTCGGCCGGGTGGGCCGCGAGCACTTCGGTCACCCAGCCGGCCAGCACGCCCGTGTCCCCGACCTGGACGAGCCCCAGGGCCTCGGCCACGTTGCGCGGCTCGCCGCCCCGCCCCGCCACCTCGGCGAACACCCGCTTGGCGGCCTGGTGGCTCAAGGTGCCGCCGCGCACCAACCCGATCAGGTTCGCGAGCGCCCCCGGCGGCACGCGCAGGGCTTCACCATGGTCCTTCGAATCCGCGAGCACCTCCGTCATCACCCAGTTCGCCGCACTCTTGGTCTCTGCCCCGGCGTGGACCACCGCTTCGTAGTAATCCGCCACGGCGCGGTCCGCCGTCAGCACGGCCGCGTCCGTGACATTGAGCGCGTATTGCGCCATGAAGCGCTCACGCTTCTTGGCCGGCAGCTCCGGCAGGAGCGTCTGCTGCTCCGCGATGAATTCCTCGGTGAGTACGAGCGGCGGCAGGTCGGGGTCCGGGAAGTAGCGGTAGTCGTGGCTCTCCTCCTTGCTGCGCTGGGGCCGCACCCCGTTGATCTTCGAGTCGTAGAGCAGCGTCTGCGGGGCGACCGTCCCCCCGCTGTCGCGCAGGGCGATCTGCCGGTCGCGCTCTACGATGAGCGCCTTCTCGACGTAGGCGAACGAGTTGATGTTCTTCACCTCGGTCTTGGTGCCGAGGCCGGACTCGCCTGAGCGGCGTATAGAAACGTTCGCATCCACCCGCAGGCTCCCCTTCTCCATGTCGCAATCCGAGATCCCGGCGTACTCGAGCACCTGCTTGAGCGTCTGGAGGTACGCGCGCGCCTCCTGCGGCGAGCGGAAGTCGGGGCCGGTCACGATCTCGATCAGCGGCACACCGCAGCGGTTCAGGTCGATCGCGGTCTGCTTCGGGAAGCGGTCGTGGAGCGACTTCCCCGCGTCCTCCTCGACATGCAGGCGCTGGATCGTGGCGGTGGCGATCCCACGGTCCGGTGACAGGTACGAGAGCGACCCGTCGGTGGCGAGGGGCTGCTCGAACTGCGAGATCTGGTAGCCCTTGGGCAGATCCGGGTAGAAGTAATTCTTGCGCGCGAAGATGCTGCGCGAGTGGACCGTGCCGCCCAGCGCGAGCGCCGCCCGCGCCGCGAGCTTCAGCGCCTGCTCGTTCGGCACCGGGAGCGCGCCCGGCAGCCCGAGGCACACGGGGCAGACGTTCGTGTTGGGCGGCGCCCCGAACGCCGCCGAGCAGCCGCAAAACATCTTCGACGCCGTCCGCAGCTGGACATGCGTCTCGAGCCCGATGATGGTTTCCCAGGTGGCCGCCACTACGCTTCCTCGGTGGCCGGCACGACCCGCTCGAGCGCATAGGCCGCCTCGAGCATCTCGTCTTCGAGAAACGCCTGGCCGATGAACTGCCCACCGATCGGCAACCCCTTGATCCGCCCGATCGGGATCGAGATGGCGGGCAGCCCCGCAAGGTTGGCCGTGACCGTGAAGATATCGGACAAGTACATCGCCACCGGGTCGTTGAGCTTTTCTCCGGCCTTGAAGGCCGGCGTCGGCGTGGTAGGGGTGAACAGCAAGTCGACGCCGCGATCGAAGGCGTTGCGGAAGTCCTGGGCGATCAGCGCGCGCATCTGCTGGGCTTTCCGATAGTATGCATCGTAGTAGCCCGACGACAGGACGTACGTGCCGACCAGCACCCGCCGGCGCACCTCGGCGCCGAACCCCTCGCCGCGCGTGGTGCGGTACAGCGCCCGCACGTCCACCGCCCCGTTGAAGCGCGGACCGTAGCGGGCGCCGTCGTAGCGCGCCAGGTTGGACGACGCCTCGGCCGGGGCGATGATGTAGTACGTCGCGACCGCGTACGCCGTGTGGGGCAACGAGACGTCGCGCAGGGCCGCGCCCTGCTCCTTGAACAACCGGATCGCGCGGTCGCAGGCGCGCCGGACCGCGGGATCCAGGTCCGAGGCGAAGTACTCCTTCGGGATCCCGATGACGAATCCCTGCAGCGACTCGGGGACGGTCGGCAGGCGCAGGGGATCCCGGTCCTCGCAGGTCGCGTCCTTGGGATCACGCCCGCTGATCACCGAGAGCACACGCGCGGCGTCGTGCACGCTCCGGCCCAGGACGCCGATCTGGTCGAGGGAGGATCCGAACGCCACCAGGCCGTAGCGGCTCACCCGCCCGTAGGTGGGCTTGATCCCCACCACGCCGCACAATGACGCCGGCTGCCGCACCGAGCCGCCAGTCTCCGAGCCGAGCGCCGCGGGCACGGCGCCCGCCGCGACGAGCGCGGCCGAGCCCCCTGACGAGCCCCCCGGCACGCGCGTCTTGTCGAACGGATGGAGCGAGCGGCCGTACGCCGAGTGCTCGGTGGACGAGCCCATGCCGAACTCGTCGCAGTTCGTCTTCCCGGCAACCAGGGCACCCGCCACCTTGAGCTTCGCCACCGCCGTGGCATCGTACGGCGAGCGGTAGCCCTCGAGAATCTTCGAGCCGCACCCGGTCGTGAACTCGAGCGTACAGATGTTGTCCTTCACGGCCACCGGCATGCCGTACAGCACACCCGACGGATGCGCCGCCGGCGCCTGCGCGACCAACGCCTTGCGCAGCTCCTTGATCGGCGTGAGACACGCGTTCAGCCGCTTGGCCTTGACGATCCGGTCGGCGACCGCCCGGGCGCTCGCCAGCGCGTCACTCGAGTCCGTCACGCCTCGGCGTCCTCAAACTGTCCCAGCTTGGGGACGACAAAGAAGCCATCCCGGAAGGCGGGCGCGAGCTGGTCGGGCCCGAAGGCGAGCGGCGCGGGTTTCACCTCGTCGGCCCGGAACCGCACCGCGTCCGGCCCCGGCACAAACGGCTTCACCGCCTCGCTCGCCGGGACGGCGTCGATCTGGGCGACGTATTCGAGAATGCGCGACATCTGCTCGGCCAGCACCGGCAGCGCGTCCTCGCTCACGTCGAGCTCCGCGAGCCGCGCGATCTTGCGCACTTCGTCGTGCGTGACGCTCATGCACTCTCCCATTCCCGCTCGAGGCCGGCGTAGGCCACGAGCAGCTGCTTCGTCCCGATCTCCAGATCGTCGAACTCCACCGTCACCTTGAGCTCGCGGCCCGACCCCGACACGGCGCGAACCACGCCCGCTCCGAACTTCCGGTGCCGCACCCGCTCCCCGGTCGTATAGCGCGGCACGTCCTGCGACGCCTCGACCTCCCAGTCGGGCTCCACCAGGGCCGCGCGGCGCGACCGGCCACCGCCAGCGGTCCGCGCCGCGCGGTCCCACATCGGCGTCGTGCTGCGCTCCTCGACGACCCCCACCGGCACCGCCTCGAGGAACCGCGACGCCTCGGACAGCTCGAGCCGACCGTTGCGATAGCGCGTGCGCGCCCATGAGAGATACAATTTTTCGCGCGCGCGCGTGAGTCCCACGTAGCACAACCGCCGCTCCTCCTCGAGGCCCCCCGGCTC
>DATHGL010000383.1:0-9317 GCA_035317625.1 Gemmatimonadales bacterium
CTCCCGCCAAGCCCCCCACCCCCACCACGCCCGCCACCGCTATCGCACCGCCAGTGCCGCCGCCCGCGTCGGCGGTGGCGCGCCCGGTCGAAAGTCTCACGGTGCCGGAAATCATCTACGTGGAGGACGACGCCGCGCTCGCCGAGCTGCTCGAGTACGGGCTCAAGGCGCGCGGGTACCGCTTCCAGGCGTATCGCAACGGGCGCGAGGCGTTGCGCGAGCTCCTGGCCCTGAACGTGGAGGGCACCCATCCGCTGCTGCTCCTCGACGTGGACCTGCCGGCGCTCGACGGGTACTCGATCTTCGACGCGCTGCAGCGCGACCGGCCGGGTACGTACCGCGTCGTGTTCACCACGGTGCACGGGAGAGAGGAAGAGCAGCTGCGCGGGCTCGAGGCGGGCGCGCTCGACTACCTCGTAAAGCCGATCAGCCTGCGCGTGGCACTCGAGAAGATCAAGCGTTGGGTGGGCAGGTGACGAGCCTGCAATTCCTGCTGATCGTCGCGCTGGCTCAGGGGGTGCTGCTCGTCGCGCTGATCATTCTCATCATCCTGAATCGCTGGTTTCGTGTGCGCCGGAGCACCAAGCTGCACCCGCGCCGGGTCGAGCTCGACGCGGTGATGCAGGGTTGGGCGCTGGGCCGGGCGCGCGCCGACGAGGTGTTGCGGGCGCTGGGGCGTCTCCCCGTGTCGCTCGCCGTCGACGCGCTCGTCACCTGGTCGGCGCGCGTGCCGGGCGAGCGATGGCAGGAGCTGTCGCGGGTGCTCGAGCACCAGTGGTGGACACGCGTGGTGCGCACCAACAGTCGCTCCGCGCGCTGGTGGAAGCGGCTCGAATGCGCTCGCTTCCTGTCGGTGGCGGCGACGCCGCACGACATCGGCCGCGTGCTGCGGCTGCTGCGCGATCCGCACACCGCCGTCCAGGTGGCCGCCGCCGCCACGTTGGAGCGTGTGGGCAGCCCCATCCTCGTGACGGCGGCGCTCGACCAGCTGCCGTTTCTCGGGCCCACCATACAGGCCTACTACGCGAGCGTGTTGAAGCGGGCGCGGCCGGCCGTGCTGCGCCATCTGCAGCAGCTGTTTCGGCGGCTGGACGATCCACGGCTCCCGCGGATCGTCGAGTTTGCGGGACGGCTGGACGAGCCGGTGCTGCGCGAGCCGTTCACCACCCTCGCCACGCATCCCGATCCGGAAGTCCGTACCCAGGTGGCGCGCGCGCTGGGCCGGTTCCCCCACGCGGAGTCGGTCGCCGCGCTCGGCTTCCTCGTGCAGGACGAGGCCTGGGCGGTGCGCGCCCAGGCGGTCCGCTCGCTCGGCATGGTCGCCGATCCGTCGACCGTGCCGCTCGTGCGGGAGGCGCTGCGCGACGCCGAGTGGTGGGTGCGCCTGCGGGCCGGGCTCGCCCTCACCCGGCTCGGCGCGCCGGGGCGCAACGCGCTGCTCGCCGCGGAAGTCGGCGGCGACACGGACAGCCGCGACATGGCGCGCCTCATCCTCGGCCTCAGCGCCCAGGCTCTGGCGGAGTATGCGGCGTGAGCACGACCATCCACGCCGCCGACCTCGCGATCCTCGTCTATTTCGTAGTGTTGAACTCGTTTTACGCCGTGTTGCTCGTGCTCTCGATCCCCGAGATCTGGGAGCAGACGCGCCTGGCGGCAGACGAGGACTTCCAGCGCCTGATGCAGAGCGACGCCTTGCCGCCGATCTCGATCCTGGTCCCCGCCCACAACGAAAGCGCGACCATCGAGACGAGCGTCACGGCGATTCTGACCCTCGAGTACCGCAACTTCGAGGTCGTCGTGGTAAACGACGGCTCGAAGGACGACACGCTGGAGCGGCTGCGCCACGCGTTCGACCTGTACGAGGTGCCGCGCACGTATCCGGAGGCGATTCCCACCAAGTCGCTCCGCAGCGTGTACCGCTCGCGTGCCCGCACCCGGCTGCTCGTCATCGACAAGGAGAACGGCGGTAAGGCGGACTCGCTCAACGCCGGGATCAACGCGAGCCGCTTCCCCCTCGTCATCGCCGTGGACGCCGATACCCTGATCGAGCCGGAGGCGCTGCTCCGCCTCACCCGGCCGTTCCTGCTTGGCCGCCGAATCGCGGCGGTGGGCGGCACCGTCCGCGTCGCGAACGGCTGCACCGTTCAGGACGGCCGGGTAACCGACGCCCGCGTGCCCCGACGCTTTCTCCCCGGCGTGCAGGTGGTCGAGTACTTGCGCGCCTTCCTGTTCGGCCGGCTCGGCTGGAACCGATTGGGCGGCAGCCTCGTCATCTCCGGCGCGTTCGGGCTGTTCCGCAAGGAATACCTGCACGCGATCGGTGGCTACCGCACGACCAGCATCGTGGAAGACCTCGATCTCGTCGTGCGGCTGCACCGCTACCTGCGGCAGCGGAAGATCCGCTACGAGATCCCCTTCATTCCCGATCCGGTCGCGTGGACCGAGGTTCCCGAGTCGGGGCGGATCCTGTCGCGCCAGCGCGAGCGCTGGCAGCGCGGCCTGGTGGCGGCGATGTGGCAGTACAAGGGGATGCTCTTCAACCCCCGGTACGGCCGCGTGGGATTGATCGCGATGCCCTTTTTCACCTTCGGCGAGATGCTCGCGCCCCTCGTCGAGGTGCTCGGGTATGTGCTCACGCTGGGGGGCTCCTTCCTCGGCGTCATCAACCGCGACTTCGCCCTGCTCTTCATCCTGGTGGCGTGGGGGTACGGGATGCTCTTGTCGCTCTGGGCGGTGGTGCTCGAGGAGACGAGTTTCCGGCGCTACCGGCGACTCGGGGACCTGGGCCGGCTGCTCGTGTATGCGATGCTCGAGAATTTCGGGTACCGGCAGCGGACGGTGTGGTGGCGCTTGAAGGCGTTCTGGTCGGTGTTCAAGCACAAACAGGCGTGGGGGGAGATGACCAGGAAAGGCTTCGAGTCGGCAGGAAAGCAGGTAATGGAACCGGCAAAGGCTAGACGCACAGACGCGCAGCGGTGAACGGATGCTAAGTGTTCACCGCTGCGCGTCGGGGCTGCGACGCTCCTAGTGCATCTTGATGTTGCCCCCGATCAACACGCTTGGCCCATTGGAGTATGACGGGACAGTCGTGATGCCGAATTTGTCCCCCATAGTCCCAGGGTTGCCGCAGTCGTCGACCTTAACGGTGAGCGGCTCCGTGTGCGTGCCTGTTTGGTTTTCGACGGTGGCCATGCCTGTGAACTCGGCGTGCGTTTGCAGACCGCAAGCCCCGTCGCTAATGACCAGCCTGTCGAAGGATGTGGCCTTGATCCGCACGCCTGCATCGTGGTCGTTGTATTCAAGGTTGCCCGTTGGAAACTGAGCGTCCACTGCCTGCTGCACCACGAAGCCGAAGGTGGCCCGCGAGTTAGGATCGCTCAAGCTCGGAACCAGAGCGGGCAGCGACAAGAGCACACCGTCCACCGCGAAGACCGGGTCGCCGTCGATCTGGCCGCCGCCCGTTACCTTGCCTGGCGTAGAGGGTTGGCCGCCGATGCATGCGCCGTTTGGGGAGGGCGCGCTGAGCCACGGTGTGTAGTCGACCCCAGCAGTGACCTTGGCGCCGAGGCCTGGGCCAACTGGCCCGGGGCCGTTCGGGTCGCCCCACCAGTTGCACTCGCCGTGGACGGTGCCGGTTGGATTGCCCGCGACGAGTGCCGGATCAACGGCGATCCCATAGTTGGCGATGGTGACGTCAAGATTGTTCTCGTTAACGTGTCCCGTCGAGAAGGATGTGTTTTCGGATTCGAACCACACTGCGATCGTATTCCCAGAGGGCACTGGGACCAGGTTGCTGATGGAGTTACCCCGGACAACAACACCGGGCGTGTTCGCCTCCAATCCGATCGCATGGACCCAGCCGGAACCGCCATTCAAGGTGCTAATCGTATTGTTCAGTATCTGTAAGCCTGAGTTCATTGTGGAGCCGTTCCCATTGTTGATCGAAATCCCGTAGGCTCCTCGCTGCAGGCTCGTGATGTTGGTAATCGAATTCCCTGCGATCAGGATGCCGGTGCTTGGATTGGGCGAGTTGGAGTCGCCGATATGGACGCCTTTCGCAGACCTGAGGCTTCCAACATTCCGTATGTCGTTCCCGAGGATCCGGACGTTATCCGGTCCAGTCTCGAGATAGACTGCCTGAGCGGTGCTGTTAATGGTCATATCGGTGGTGTTGATCACATCCAGAAAGTTGTTGGTGATCAAAGCGCCGTCACCGGCCGCCTTTACGTCGATCCCAATGGCAGCCCCCGTCGTAACGGGGTTCCTCAACGTAAAACCATCCACGTGAACATTCACGGCGCTGATCGTTATGACGGGATTGGCGCCGACTGGATTCGCGCCGTTCACCGTGGATTCGAGGGGGCCCCCGGATACACGCCCGGCGACGGGATTCCCTGCCTGGGCACCGTTAAGCGTGAGAGTCCTGCCGATCACTACGTTCTCGAAGTACATGCCCTGGGCCACGTTGATCGTGGTGCAACCCATAGCGTTGACCGCGGCCTGGATCGTTAGATAATCCATTGGAACGTTGCAGGTCGGGCCTCCCACGGTCGCCACCGGACGGGGCGGCACCCCGGTCGGCATGTCCGTCCGCTCGCAGGCGGCTCCCAGCAACGCTATCGCAGGGAAGACGAGGACCGCAGCGATCCTTCGGAGCGTTTGCATCTATCTCCTCCTTGAAGCACGACGCGCAATACAACCGACGGAGACGGCACTCCGAACCAAAGCAAAGCACGTGCCCGTGCTGCCGCCTCATGTGGTTCGTCGAGACGACTCAACGCGAGCAGACTGCGCAGCCTTCGGGAGACCGACTAAGTGGCGGTGCTGGCGAGAGAAACCGCCTTCGCCATCGTCAGGATGAAGAACGGCCGGGCGCGGCGAGCGAAGCGCTCCGGTGCCGAGACTCTGGAGCAGGGGCCAGAACTATGGAGCGAACACCATGGCGCCGCCACCAGAGAGCCGGCGGGCGGACCGAGGAGACATCCCCAGGAGGATCGCGAGTAAACTCGCGACTCGGCCCTGCCCGTAAACGGGCGCGTGCGGGCCGCTTTAGCGGCAGAGCCGAGCCGCGGCTTCAGCCGCGCCTTTCACGACGGTCAACTCTGCCTGAACTGCCCTGCGGCTATGCCGTACTGCTTGATCTTGAGGTACAGCGTCTTGTAGTCCACCCGCAGGAGCCGCGCCGCCTCGCTCTTGTTCCCCCGCGTGGCGCGCAGGGCCAAGCGGATCGCCTGCCGCTCGGCCTCGGCGGCCACCCGGCTCGCCATCTCCCGCAGGGAGAAGCGCAGCTCTTCTCTCGGCCGCTCGCTAGGTCTGGCCATTGCGCGGATCCATCCGCGCAATTCGCGGACCAGTGAGTGGCTCACCCCATCCCTAGAGCGAGCCTATCCGGCTCAGCTCCGAGGAGGGATCGCGAGTAAACTCGCGACCGAAGGAAGTCCTTTAGGGCGACTCGGCCCTGCCAGACGCGCAGCGGTGAACGGGGGGCAGGTGCTCACCGCCTATCAACCCGAGACTCTCCGCCTGTGCCGTGCGTCATAAGCCGACCCACCGCGCGAGCGCGGCAGGGGGGTATACAAACCGCCTACTGCGGTTATCCACCACCACGTCCCCCGCAGTGCGGATCGGACGTCCACCTGTGGCCGGCAGCGTGGCCGGGAGGACCAGGCGCGCGAGGAACACCGACGTCGGATCCTGTCCCAGGACGTGTTCGGGGAGCGACTTGGGGCCGCCTTGTTCCGACGAGTCGTCGCCCTCGTGCCACGCCGCGAAGATCGCGTCCTGGAGCTCCCTCCGGGCGCCGTCCGTACGCGTGAACACCGGCCACGCCGGAGGCGGTAGCGGTGGCGGGTCCGGCTCTTGCCGGAGGTAGAGCTTCACCTCATAGCCGTCGCCCTGACCCGGCTCGCCGGGCACGAGGCGCACGAACACGTCCGCCACCACGCCCTGAACCGATGGCTTGAAGGCGCCGATGAGGTGGGCGTCGCTCTGCCCGTCGAACCAGTGGTCCAGCGGGAGGTCCGCGCAGCGCGGCACCTCGATGATCCGGCCGAGCCGATCGAGCGCGATGCCGGGCTTCACAACCAGCCGCTCGCTGCGACCGCCGGTCGCCTTCTCCCATGTCACCTCAAGGCCGGCTAACGTCCCGCTGCCGTGTAGGTAGGACAGCGCGCGCGCCAGCCAGCGCTGGTCGT
The DNA here is from genome assembly GCA_035317625.1 of Gemmatimonadales bacterium. Lineage (GTDB taxonomy): Bacteria > Gemmatimonadota > Gemmatimonadetes > Gemmatimonadales > GWC2-71-9 > AG41. The sequence goes on from DATHGL010000383.1 coordinate 6,195, forward strand.
GCAGCTGCTCGGCAGCGAGGTGCGGCGCGTCGAGCAGGACGCCGGTGGCATAGAACGCCCGACTGCGAGCCTCCCGCGCTCTTACCAAGGCATCACCGCTTGGTACTGACCCCACGATCGTGACCAGCGTGTCGACCGGATCGCTCTCGATGCCGTCGTTGTCGACCACGATCAAACGGAACCGGTGCCGGCCCGGTAACAGGATGCTCTCGACGCGGAGCCGTGGCTCAGTCGTCTCGACCGGCCGTTGCAACTCGAGCGTCGGCATCTCAGGTCATCATGATCCATTTGTACGACGTGATCTCACGCCCGGGCACCGGGGTCGACTGCGTACCGTCGAGGGTGAACGGCTGCCCGAACGCGACCTCGGCCGGCATGGCCGTGACCACGGCTTGTGGCTTCCGGTCATCTGGGATTATCGTGACCATCTGCTCGGCTGGGATCGACTCCACACCGTTCTCGTCCACCACAATGAGCTGGAAGAGGTGATCCCCGGGGTCCACCGGGTTCGTCACCGAAGCGTCGACGGTGACGGTGGCATCGGCAGTCACTACGGGTGCGCCCACGACGAGCTTGCTGGGATCCACGTGCGTCATGTCATCCTCCGAGGGCTAGAGCAACGTTCTGATGGTCTCAACCAGTCCTTGCGGCGAGAGCTCACCGAGCGACGCCTTCAGCGGGCGCAGTCCAAACAGGAAACCACGCCGCCCCTCGGACGTCACCCCGAGGACGCGCATCCGCGGATGTGCGCGGAGCAGTCGCCCGCAGTCTTCCGGAAGCTCAGAGTCCTCGAGCGCGAGGACGACGACGTCCGCCTTGGTCTCGGCAACAGTGGCCCGTAGCCTTCCTCGACTCGACAGCACGCCGACCACTTCCATGTCGGGCTCGGCCGAGAGGACATCCGCGAGGATGTCGCACAGCATCCGCGGCATCTCCACCAGGAGAATCCGGGTCCGGCGAGGCACAGGCTGCCTTGTTGAGCCGACGGTCAATGTCGATGCGACGGCGCGGCGACGAAATAAGCCGTCTGAATCAATTCCGACTCAGCAGGGGGTCTAGACTGGCGAGGCTTGTGGCAAGCCCAGCCCATGGCTCGGCGCCATGTGCCGAGTGGTTCAGGGTGGATACAGCGGATGACCTAGATCCCCGGTTCTCGATGTCAGGGTGGGGTACTCCAGGCTTGACCGGCGGGAGCGTCCGGTGCGGCGGCACTGTTGTGGCAGCATCGCAACCCTAGACGTGGTAACCGAGATCACTAATCTTTGGGCCTCGCGTTGAGCAGCGGCGGTCGTTCTTGGCGCGTCCAGGGCGCGCACGGTGAGCCAAGCGGGTGGCGTGGGTCAAGGCACAGTGATCAGGGTGGCCATCGTAGCCGACATCAGGCTCTACCGAGAGGGCCTGGCGCGGATCTTGGAACGGCAACCCAACATCAGCGTTGTGGCCACCGCTGCGACCAGCGATGGCTCACTCGCCGCGGTTCTCGAGCTCGGTCCCGACGTCATCCTGATCGACAAGGCCATGCCCGACAGCCTGGAGGCCATCCGGCGGGTCGCTGTGGCCGCCCCGGGCGCCAAGGTCGTGAGCCTGAGCGTCAGAGAGGACGATCGCGACGTGTTGGCGTCTGCCGAGGCCGGGGCGATCGCGTATGTGCCGCGCGAAGCCTCGCTCGAGGATCTGGTTGCCGTCATCGAGTGCGCAGTGCGGGGAGAAGCCGTGTGCTCACGCCGCGTAGCGGGCGCGTTGCTTCGCCGGATCGCCGCCCTGGCGACCGATGGCCGCTCCGATCGAGTCCCAGCGCGTCTCACCAACCGCGAGCGCGAGATCATGGGGCTCATCGACGAGGGCCTCTCGAACAAGGAGATCGCGAAGCGGCTGCGGATCGAGGTGGCCACCGCCAAGAATCACGTCCACAATATCCTGGAGAAGCTCCAAGTGCACCGCCGGGGCGAAGCGGCTGCGCGGGTCCGAGCCGCTCTGCCCCGGCGCGTGCTGACGCCGGGCGGAACTACTTGATCGTAATGCTTCCCGCAGTGACCGTCGCGGTGGGCAACGCCACCGCGTTGAGGATCAACCCGAGACTCCCCGCCGAGACCGTAACTGCGAAGGGCACGCCCGCGAGAGGCAGTGTTCCGTCGCCCCTGTCGACCGTGGCGGTGCCGCTGAAGGTGGCGCTTCCGTCCGCTCCGACAGACCCGCCGCGGACTTCACCTTCAACGGTCACGTTCTGCGGCGTCCCGAGGAGCGACGTCCCCAGGAGCACCGCCTGGAACTGCCCCGCCGCCGAGCCGTCCTGGGCGATGAACATCCCTTGACCGAGGGTCAAGCCTTTCAGGGGCACGCCGTTGAAGGCAGTGCCGTTGGGGAAGGCCGCCTCAGCGGCGCCCGTCACCCCGGCGTCCTGCGCCGCAACCGGAGCTGGCGTCATGAGGCCCGCCAGCCCAAGAATCACCGTCATTAGGAATCCGAGCCGCGTCATAAGTCTTTCCCCCCTTTGCACGCTACTAGTGGATCTCGATGTTTCCACTGATGAGCGTGCCCCCCTCGATGGTCGTCGTGTTGTATGTGACCGTGAACTTGTCCGCGCCCTTGCCAGGGTTAGCATTGTCCTCAACGTCGGCCTTGAAGCTGCCCGTATAGTTCTTGGAGCTGCACATGCCCTCGAGATGCGCCTTGTTACCGGGGGGGAGGATCGCGACCATGTTCACCGTGCAATTGAGGTGAGTACCGTTGACATGGTTCAGGTAATCCAGATGGCCGCTCTGCCTGGTCGCGTTCGCGCTAAAGCCGAAACTGCCCCGCCCGCCCGTAATGTTGTTGACTGGCACTTGGCCGCCGCCGGTCACCTGCCCACCAGAGGGCCGCAGGCCGCCGATGCATTTCCCACCCGGGGCGGGCGCGGTGAGCCAAGGCGTGAAGTCGACGTTCATGCTGACCTTGTCGCCCGAGCCCGGGCCAACCGGCCCAGGGCCACTCGCGTCGCCCCACCAGTTGCAGGTGGCGTCCAGAATGCCGTTGTTCAAGTTCTTCACCCCAAATTCCGTGTTACCGGTGATGTTATTCAAGTTGATGTGGATCTCTTTTCCGGTGACATCCCACGGGCCCACTACTGCTCCAGTATTATCA
>DATHGL010000384.1:0-5839 GCA_035317625.1 Gemmatimonadales bacterium
ATCGATGAGGTGCTGGAGCAGGCGAAACGTCTGGCCACGAGCTGAGTGATGCGCGTCACGGTGGTTTCCCCCGAGCGGGCGGTATTCGATGGGGCCGCCGATGCGGTCGTCGCGCCGGCCTACGACGGCCAGGTGGGGATCCTGCCGCGGCACGCGCCGTTTCTCACGTTGCTCGGGACGGGCGTGCTGCAGGTGCGGCAGGGGAGCGCGTCGAGTCGCTTCCGGGTGTCGGGGGGATTCCTCCAGGTGGTCGGGGGGGGCGACGCGGTCCGAATCGTGGTCGATCGGGTCGACACCGCTTGACAGATCGGCACATCGTTCTTACCGATGTGCGACTCCTGACAGCGTGCGACTCCTGACAACCGTCGCGCCCTTCACTCGTCCTTGGGGAGGCACCCGTATGCGGAAGTGGATCGGCAGTGCAGTTCTCGTGACCATGCTCGCGGCACTCCCGGTCGCCGCGCACGCGCAGCGACGCCCGGCGGCCCGCCGGCCTGCCGCTACCGCCGCGCAGCGCACGTCGTTCGGGCTGCAGCTCGATTGGGGAAACGACCCCAACTTCGGAATCGGTGGGCGAGGCGTGTTCCCGCTGCGCTCCCTGTTCCCCGGGACGCCGCTCGACGGCATCGTCTCGTTCGACTATTTCTTTCCCGGGAATAACGTGAAGTACTGGGAGATCAACGGCAACGTCGCGTACCGCTTCAAGGTCCCGGCGAGGAGCTCGCTACGGCCCTACGGCGGCGGAGGCCTGAACATCGCCCACGCGTCCGTCACGTTTGGAGGCGTGAGCGGCTCCGACACCAAGGCGGGGCTGAATGTGCTCGGCGGCACCACGTTCAAAGTGAAGGGCTCCAACCTCCTCCCATTCGCGGAAGCTCGCGGGGAGCTCGGCGGCGGCAAGACGCTCATTCTCACAGGCGGCGTTCGCTTTTAGATCTCGGCGCCCCGTCTCGTTCGGGCGGGTGGCGCGGAACAGATGCCCGCCCGATTGGGTACCTCTGGTTCGTCGGTTCACGCGTGACCAAGTCCAGGAGAGTGGGATGCGGCGCAACGCAACACTGGCGATTGCCGCGGTCTTCACCGTGCTGGCCACGGGGGCCGGCGCGCAGGCCACGGGCACGACGACGTTCAACGCCCCCTATCGCGCCTTCCAGCGCTCCGAGATCGGGGTGCTCATGAGCTTCCCCAACGGCGGCGGAACCGCCGTCGAGGGCGCGTACCGCAAGGCGAGCGGCAAGTTCGACATCGGCTTCAAAGCCGGCTTCCTCGACACGCCCGGTCCGGGCAACTCGGTGCTCCTGCTCGGCGCGGAAGCTCGGGAGCGGGTGATCACGCACACCGTGGACTTCCCGCTCGATGGCGCGTTGATCGTCGGGGCGGGCGGAGAGTTCGTGAGCGGCAGCTCCGCGTTCCTGTTTCCCGTGGGCCTGTCGCTCGGCCGGCGCGTCGATCCGCAGGGCTCGACCGTCAGCATCGTGCCGTACGTCCAACCCACCTTATTCCTCATCGCCGGGGACAACGTCGTCGACCACGTCCAGTTCGCCCTCGGCCTCGGGGCCGACTTCCGGCTGAGCCGCGCGTTCGACGCGCGGTTGAGCGCGGGGTTGGGTGACACCGAAGGCGTGTCGATCGGCGCCGTGTGGGTGCACTGACAAAAGCAGGTTCTGGAGGTTGGGGGAGGTTCGGGAGGTCCTCCCCCTACACCACCTCCCCAACCGCCACAACCTTCACCAACCTCCCCTGAAGGGGCACCTATGAAGCGCGCAGTGTTGCTGCTGGGATTGGCGGCCTTCGGGACAGCGCCCGCCGCGGCGCAGTGGCTGGGCATGCCCAGTTGGAATAACCCCAAGGGCGGGACCGGCGTCACCGTCTCCGGCGACTTCGGCCGGCCCAACGCCGACGCAGGAAAAGGCAATGCGTTTGGCGGGCGCGTCGCCTTGGGTCTCGGGACGCTCTCGTTGACGGCGGGTGTCGCGTCGTGGAAACCCGACAACGTCGACGCCCGCGCCACGTCGTACGGCGGCACGGGGGCCTTCCGGCTGATCGGCGGCAGCCTGCTGCCAGTGGCCGTCAATCTCCAGGTGGGCGCGACGCACAGTGGTGAATCCGCGTCCGGGCTCGACACGTTGGGGGCGCAGACGACGGTGAGCGCCGCGGTGGGCTTGAGTGTCCCGCTCCCCACGCCGGGGATCAGCATCGAGCCCTACATCTCGCACGGGATCCGCTACCACAAGGCGTCCAACGTCCCCGCGGGCATCTCGGATCACCAGACCAACGTCGGCTGGGTCATCGGCGCGAACCTGAGCTTCGGCCTCCTGGGGATTCACCTCGCTTACGACACCGAGAAGCTCGACAACGGGGTGACAGAGAGCGTCCTCGGGATCGGCGCGCACGTGGGTCTCAAGCTGCCCGTCGGGATGTGAGTTCGTTGCTCCACCTTCGCCGGACCGTGCGCCCCGGTCCCACACGGTTTCCTCAGGCGTTGAGAGGGCACATGAGACACACAGCGTTGACGCTGGGACTGACGGCATTGCTGGCGACGCCGGCCGCGGCCCAGTGGTTGGGTGAGCCGATGTGGAACAACCCAAAAGCCGGGACCGGCTTCACGATCTACGGGGATTACAGTCAGCCCAACACTGATGCTGGAGGGGGGAACGCCGTCGGCGGCCGCCTCGCGCTCGGGGCCGGCACGTTCACGCTGACGGGTGGGGTGTCGTCCTGGAAGGCCGACGGCGCCAGCGAGCGCATAACCACCTTCGGCGGGACGGCCGCATTCCGGTTGATGGGCGGCAGCCTCATCCCGGTTGCGGTCAACCTGCAGCTCGGTGGCGGGCACAGCCTGAACATCAAGTCTTCTATCACGGCCCTGCCAGTAGAGACCACGCTGCGCGCAGCGGTGGGTTTGAGCGTCCCACTTCCCACGCCGGGCGTGAGCGTCGCGCCGTACGTCTCCCCCGGGATCCGGTATCACCACTATTCAAGCGCTACGCCGGGCGCTCGAGACCACGAGACCAACTTCGGGTGGGTGATCGGTGGCAACCTCGGGTTCGGCCCAATTGGGATCCACGTCGCCTACGACTCGGAAAAGTTCGACGACGGAACCAGACACGGAGTGTTCGGCATCGGCGCCAACATCGGGCTCCGGCCGTGATGGGACTGTAGCCCTGGTTCACAACCCGCAGTGGAGCCGCTACCTTTGGGGCGCGCCGGACCGCGGCGCGCCCCGTCCGTCTTTCAGGAGCTGTGTGATCCGTTCTTTCGTCACGCGGGCGTCGGTTCTCGCGCTGGCCCTCGCGCTGGGCGGCTGCGCGCTCACGCTCGATTCGACCCATCTGGGCGTCCCCGTCTCGCTCGCGGCCGGCGCTCAGGCGCCCGATTCGGGGACGGCGTTCCGGGTGACGAAGCATTCGGTGTACATGTTCGCGGGGTTGCTGCCGGTCGCCCAGCCGAACCTCGAAGACGTGCTCGCCGGGCAGGTCGGCGCGGGCGCGCGGATCGCGAACCTGCGCATCCAGGTGCGGAGCCGCTGGAGCGATCTGCTGGTGACGGGGCTGACACTGGGGCTGGTCGTGACGCGGTCGGTGACGTTCGAGGGAGTGGTGGTGGGGCAGTAGGTACCTCCTTCAGTCTCAACCTCCGCCGACCAGGCGTTTCACCAGCGCCGTGGTGCGCTCGGCCGCCCCGCGCCCCTCCCGGACCAGCCGCTTTCCCGCCGCTCCCGCGCGCGCCCGGGCCGCCCGGTCGTGATGCCAGACCAGCCATTGCGAGTGCAGCGGGTGTCGCCCATCGGCAGCGAGCGCCACGGCGCCGCCGCGCTCGATCAGGAGCGTCGCGTCGCGGCTCATCTGCCAGTGCGGGCCCATGACCACGGGCACGCCGAACACGGCGGGCTCCAGCACCGAGTGCAGGCCGGCGCGGTGGTAGCCGCCCCCGACGAACGCGGCGTCCGCGAGCCCGTACAGGTCCGCGAGGATTCCCACTCGATCCACCACGATCACGGGGGCTGCCGGTTGGTGCTCGAGCTGCGACAGGCGCACCGGGCGCGGCAGGCCGAGGGCGCCCGCGAGTTGCGTGATCGCCGCGAGGTGGTCCGGGTTGGGCTCGTGGGGGGCGAGGATCAGCCGGGCCTTGGGCACCTGGCCGAGCAGGTCCAGGAAGGCGGGGAGCACCACGGCCTCGTCGGCCGGCCACGTGGAGCCCGCCACCACGGTGAAGGTGTCGGCCGGCGCGGCCGCCAGGCGCGCGAACGGCGCGCGCGCGCGGTCCAGCCGCTCGGCCCGCTCGGCGACGCTGTCGTATCGCGTGTCACCCGTCACCTCGATCACGCTGCGGCGCGCGCCCAGCTGCTCGAGGCGGTGGCCGTCCGCTTCGCTGATGGTGCCGATACGGTCCAGCGCGCGGTAGGCCGGCTCCGCCCAGCCGCGGGTCGGCCAGCGCAGTCGCGAGCTGTGCGGCGCGACCGTCGCCGAGATGAGGCCCAGCTTCGTGCCCCGCCGCGCCGCGGCGAGCGTCAGCTCGGGCCACACGTCGAGTTTCGAGAAGATGAGCGCGGTGGGCTGGAGCGCCTCGAGCGCCGCCGTCACCTCGGCCGGGCGGTCGAGCGGCAGGTAATCGGTCACGTCGACCGGCAGCGTGCGGGCCAGTCGCTCGGCGGAGGGAGAAAAGAACGTGTAGGCGAGCTGCCAGTGGGGCAGCTCCGCGCGGACGGTTTCGAGCACCGGCTTGGCCTGGAGGCCCTCACCCACGGACGGGGCATGCACCCAGACCAGCGGGCGTTTGGGGTCGCGGTGCGCCCGCGCCCACGCCGCCAGCCGCTCGGTGACGCCGCGCCGCGCGTCGAGGCCGCGCGCCAGCTTCTTGTCGAAGCGCGCCGCGAGCGGCAGGGCCCGCTGCGCCAGCCGGATGCCGAGCCGGTACATGAAGGAAGGGCGCGCCATCAGCGCGGCCGCTGTGTCGTCTTGCTCCGGTAGATCGAATCCAGCACGGCGCGGAACACGGTGACGGGCGCCGCACCCTCGAGCAGGCCGCCCTCGATATAGAAGGTGGGAGTGCTCGTCGCCCCGGCGCGCTGCGCGCGCCCGGCGTCGACCTGCACATCGGCCGCGCTGGCCCGGGATGCGACGCAGCGGGTGAGCTGGGCGCGGTCCAAGCCGGCGGAATCGCCCAGCGCGAGGAGATACGCCTGCGGCGCGGCGAGCCCGGCCCACTGGTCCTGGTGGCGGAACAGCAGGTCGTGCATCGGCCAGAAGTGTCCCTGCCGGGCGGCGCACACCGCGATTTCCGCGGCCACGGTGGCGTTCTTGTGGACGCTCGCCAGAGGCAGGTTGATGTACACGAGGCGCGCCTTACCCGTCGCGATGTACTCCCGCTCGAGCAGGGGCATCGTGCCGAGGGCGAACTCGCGGCAGTAGGGACACTGGAAGTCCGACATCTCGTAGACCGTGACGGGTGCGTCGGCCCGGCCCTTGGACCGGGCGGCGAGCGGGTCGGACTGCGCACCGCCGCTACACAGCACGAACAGCGCGGCGCCCGCGAAGAGGCGTCGGTTCATGCCACCAAAAGTAATGAAATCCGGAACGGAGGGGGCAAACGCGCCCGCCCCACGGAGCTAGCGGATCTCCGGCCCACCCCGGCGATTGTCGATCACGAACCGATCGTGCGCGGGCATGATCACCTGGGCCAGGGTTTGCGCGTTCATCACCGCGGTGTCCGTCACGATCTCGTTCCGCCACAGCAGGAACCCGACCAGGCTGTATACCTCTCCGGGCGTGAGCGAGCCGGGCGCGTTGAGCGGCATCGCGCGATTCACATAGTCGTACAGGGTCGTCGCGTAAGGCCA
>DATHGL010000385.1:0-8157 GCA_035317625.1 Gemmatimonadales bacterium
GGAGTGCACACGTGCGTCCTGTCGCTGGTGTTCGACGGGATGCGCCTGCCTCCTGAAGAAGTGGATTTCATACGCGTCGAGGACCTCGCGGGCGTCGAAGTGTACAAGGATGCGTTCGACGTACCGTGGGAATTTCGGCTCGGCCTCGGCGACTGCGGTGCCGTCCTGATGTGGAGTCGGCACTAGACGTTGAACCGGAACAGCAGGATGTCCCCGTCCTTCACCACGTAGTCCCGCCCCTCGCTCCGCACCAGTCCCTGCTCGCGCGCCGCCTTGTACGAGCCCGCCCGCACAAAATCGTCGTAGGCCACGGTCTCGGCGCGGATGAAGCCACGTTGGAAATCGGAGTGGATCTCGCCCGCCGCGTCGAACGCCGTGCCGCCCTCGTGCATGGTCCACGCGCGGACCTCGTTCTCGCCCACCGTGAAGAACGTCTGCAGGCCGAGCAGCCGGTACCCCGCGTGGATCAGACGATCGAGCCCCGGCTCGGTGACCCCCGCGCTCCTCAGATACTCCTGCCGCTCGTCTCCCGCCAGCTCGCCCAGCTCGGCCTCGAATTTGGCGGAGAAGGGAACGATGTCCGCCTCCTCGTGGTGGGTCTGTACCGCGGCGCGGAGCTGCGCGAGCCACTTCCCTCCGCCCGAAGCGAGGTCGTCCTCGTTCACGTTCGCGGCGTAGAGGATCGGCTTCGCGGTGAGCAGCCCGAGTTGGCGCAGGAACTTCACCGCGTCGTCACGCTCGCCCGCCTCCCGCGCCCCCCGACCGGCATTCAGCTCGGCCACCACGCGATCCAGCACGGCCAGCTCGGCCTGCGCGTCCTTGTCGCCCGCTCGGGCAGTCTTGCGGGCCTTCTCGAGCCGCCGCTCCACCACCGCGAGGTCCGCGAGCGCGAGCTCGCTCGTGATGACGTCGTGATCGCGCACCGGGTCCACCGGCCCCATCACGTGTACCACGTCCGGGTCGTCGAAGCAACGAATCACGTGCACCACGGCGTCGACCTCGCGGATGTGCGACAGGAACTGGTTGCCGAGACCTTCGCCCTGGGACGCTCCCTTGACCAGCCCCGCGATGTCCACGAACTCGACCACCGCCGGGATTTTCCTCTTGGGCCTCACGACCTCGTTCAGGCGCTCGAGCCGCGGGTCGGGAACCTCGACCACCCCGACGTTCGGCTCGACCGTACAGAACGGGTAGTTCTCCGCCGCTGCGGCTTTGGACGAGGTGAGCGCGTTGAACAGCGTGGATTTCCCGACGTTCGGGAGGCCGACGATTCCGAGCCGCAGCATGTCAGAACGTGGAACGCGGAAGTGGAAACGCGGAACACGCACGCCTGCTCCGCGTTCTCATACGCGGAGCCATTTCTCCACGGCCTCGATCAACTGGGGCATCACGGCCTCCACCTGCTGCTGCTGCTCGGGCGTGAAGGGCGCCAGGACATACTCCGACCAGTCGCTCACCCCGTCGGGCAGCGGCCCCACGCCGATGCGGAGGCGCGCGTACTGCTGCGACTGCAGGGCGCTCTCGATGCTCTTGAGGCCGTTATGGCCGCCCGCCGTGCCCTCGCTGCGCAGCCGGAAGGTGCCGCAGGGGATACGAAACTCGTCGACCAGGACCAGGAGGTCGGTGGCGGGGTTGAAGCCGGGGTCGGCGCGGAGTGAGGCGAGGGCCGCGCCGCTCGCGTTCATGTACGTGGTGGGTTTGAGCGCGCGAACCGGGACGCCGTCCACCGCGCCCTCGGTGAAACGGGCGCGCTCGCCGCGGCGGAAGGGGGGAAATCCCCAGCGTGCGACGAGCGCATCGGCCAGCCAGTAGCCCGCGTTGTGCCGCGTCGCCGCGTACTCTGACCCCGGGTTCCCGAGGCCGACCACGGCGCGCAACCGTCAGCTCTCTTTGCCGCCCTTGGGCTTCTCGGCTTTCTCCGCTTTGACCGGCGCCGCGCCCCCCTTGGCATCGGGCTTGGCAGGCGCGCCGCCCTCGGCTGCCGCCTCTCCTTCTACCTCCTCGCCTTCACGCACCTTGCGGATGAGCTCCGGCTCGGCGACCTCGGCCACCGCTTCGGGGCTGGGCGCCACCACTTCTTCGGCGCGCGGCGGCACCACCGTTGCGATCGTGAGCTCGGCCTCAGTGAGGAGCTTCGCGTTCGGGATGGTCAAATCTCGCACGTGCAGCGAGTCGCCGATCTTGAGGGCGGTCACGTCGAGCTCGACGCGATCCGGGATGTTCTCCGGCAGCACCTCGATCTCGACCTCGCGGGTCACCTGGTCGAGCACGCCGCCGGCGTTGCGCACCCCGTCCGGGTTGCCCACGAGATGCACGGGGATCTTGAGCTTCACCTTTTCCGTCGCGTGGATCTCGTAGAAGTCCACGTGGATGATGTCCGGACGGATCGGGTGGCGCTGGATCTCGCGAATCAGCGTTTTCACCGTCTTGCCGTCCAGCGCCAGCTCGATAATGGTGCTCGCGGGCTCGATCCCGTGCAGCGCCTTCTCGAGCGCCTTGGCTTCGAGTTCGAGCGACTGAGTGTCGCGCCCGTGGCCGTAGATGACGGCGGGGACCTTGCCGCGGAAGCGCGCTTGGCGCGCCCCACCCTTGCCGGTCGCCTGCCGGGGGGTCGCCGCGAGAGAAACGGTCTGTGCCATGCCCTAGTCCTCAGTCGTAACCCGCAAGCCGCCAGTCAGTCGAACAGGGAGCTCACCGATTGATTGCTGTGCTCGTATCCGATCGCCTTGGCCATCAACCCGGCGACCGACAGCACCTTCAGCTTCTCGAAGCTGCGCTCGTCGGGGATCCGGATGGTGTTGGTCACCGCGATCTCGTTGAGCGCCGAGGCACGGAGCCGCTCGACCGCCGGCCCCGAGAGCAGCGCGTGCGACGCGAACGCGTAGATCTGGCGCGCGCCCAGGCGCTTGAGCGCCGCCGCCGCCTCGCTGACCGTCCCGGCCGTGTCGATCATGTCGTCCGGGATCAGGCAATCCTTGTCGGCGACGTCTCCCACGACGTTGACGACCTCCGCCACGTTCGCCGACGGCCGCCGCTTGTCGATGATGGCCAGCGACGCATTCAGCCGCTTCGCGAATCCCCGCGCCATTTTCGCCGAGCCGACGTCGGGCGCCACGACGACCGGATCGTACAACTGCTTCTGGCGGAAGTGGCTCACGAACACCGGCGCCGCGTACAGGTGGTCCACCGGGATGTCGAAGAACCCTTGGAGCTGATGGGAATGAAAGTCGATTCCCAGTACGCGGTCCGCCCCAGCGTGCGTGATCAGGTTCGCCATGAGCTTGGCGCTGATCGCGACGCGCGGCTGGTCCTTGCGGTCCTGGCGGGCGTAGCCGAAGTAGGGGAGCACCGCCGTGATCCGGGCCGCGCTCGCCCGCCGGGCCGCGTCGATCAGGAGCAGCAGCTCCATCAGATTCTCCGCCGGCGGGTTGGTCGGCTGGATGATGAACACATCCCGGCCGCGCACGTTCTCGTCGATCTTGACGAAAATCTCCCCGTCGGCGAACCGCCGGATCGTCACCGCACACAGCGGCTGCCCCAACTGCTGAGCCATCTCCTCGGCGAGCGGCCGGTTGGCCGTCCCGGCGAGGAGTAATAGCTGACTCCGCGAGAGCGTGAGGTCCGCCATGTGAGCCTTGCAAAATAGACGGCAAACTGCACGAAGCCAAGGGGTTACTTCTTGGCGGGAACGAGCGATCGGCTCGCCGGCGTGACGCCGTCCACCTCCCAGAAGCTCATGCGGTACACGGTCGCGCCCTCCCCGCCGGCGCCAGCGACGTGGCGGACCACGAACCCCGTCGCGCTCGAGTCGAACGCGAGCGACACCAGCACGACCCCGCGGCCGCCGCGCACCGTGAGACGACGCTGGGGGCGCGCCGCCCTCCCCGCCGCCACGTCCGTGGAGCTCGCGAATCCCGTCGCGTTGATCGCCTTGAGCCGCTCGAGATAGCGCGCCACCGCGGCCGAATCGGCGGCGCCGCCGGGCAAGATCCACGTCTTGCCGGCGCGCTTCAGGGTGTAGCGGTCCGTGCCGCGCGCCACGTCGAGCGCCACGATGCTGTCGGGCTCGAGCACGGCGATCCGTTTGTCGCGCCAGTCGTCCACGGACCGCTCCACCACCGAACCGAGCCGGCCACGCCACAGGTACACGTGCGGGTCGCCCGGTCGGCGCAGGTAGGTGCTCTGCGGCTCGTTGCCATGTGCCCCGACGATGAGCTCGAGGACGGGCTTCCCACCGCGCCCGAGGCGTAGCCAGCGGCCGCCCGTGCTGTCGACGTGCAGGCGCGCGAAGGATGATGCGTCTTGCGCGACGAGCTCGGGGCGCACGGAGTCGCCGAGGGCCTGGAGCAGGTCGTGCACGCCCGCAGGGGCCGCGCGGTGACCGTTCACACTCCACGCCGCAGGGGACTGCCTGGTGAGGGCGATCGAGTCCGTTCCCTGTGCCATCATGATCGCGTCCACGTCCGCCTCGGCGAGGGTAGGGAGGTGGAGCGCGCCCGTCACCATATCCGAGCCGCGCGACAGCAGCTCGCTCCCACCCCAGAGGAGCAGCAGGATCGCCAGCCCAACGGCAATCAGCTTCAGCTGCTTGGCGCTCATCGATCCACTGCGCTCATGTCGTCATCGCCGTCGCGGCGAGCGCACGGTACGTCCGGCGCGTCGTTTGGCGACGGCGCCACAGCCGCAGGACCCCCGCCGCGATGAGCAGCACCGGCACGCCGATGATGTTGCCGTACTTGGCCGCGCCCCGGGTGGTGGCGCTCGTGAACACCAGCGGCGGCGCGGCGCGGTCCTTGGAGCGGATCGCGATCAGCGCGTCGTCCTGGGCGAGCCAGTCGATCGCGTTCTGGGCGAACACGACGTTCTCGGGAGAGTTCCGCGCGTAGCGATCGCTCGCGAAGTCCGCGGTCCCGACCACGACGATCCGGCCGCGCGCGGCGCCAGCCGTGTCCCGCGGGGCGGGGGAGGAGGGCGAGGCGAGCAGCGCCACGATCCGGGGGCGCAGACTGTCGCGGCTAAACTGGCGAGCCGGATCGATCAGCGCGGTCGTCTGCTCCACACCGCCCGCGCGGCTGGTGACGAACAGCGGCGTGACGGTCCCCGGCCGCGGGGGCGCCGTGTCGATCTGGCTGGCCCACGGGAGCAGCACCGCTCCCAGGTCCGCGTTCACTGGCGAGGCCCGGGTGCTGAGGGCGCGCAGCCACAGCGGGTACGGTACCAGCACCTGGCCGAACTGGGCGGGGATCCCGACCGACGCGTTGGAGGCGAGGTCGTACACCAGGTTCGCGCCGATCGACACCCCGTACGGCTTGAGCAAATCGTTCCAGCCGACGAGTCGCGAAACGGCGAACGGTCCCTGTGTCGAGAGCTGCATTCCGCTCGCCATCAGGAGCAGGCTGCCGCCGCGGTCGAGGAAGGCCCGCAACCGGGCGAGCTCGGCGTTTCGGAGCGAGTCGGGCGTGCCGGCGACGGCGATCACCTTGACGTCGCGCGGAATCGCGCTGTCGGTGAGCGCGAACGTCCGGACGGTGTAGGTGCGGGCGAGCTGCTCGCGCAGCGTCTCGAAGCTGCGCCGGCCGCGCACCGCCGCCTCGTCGCCGATCTCCCCGAACGCGATCGTCGAGTGGTCCGACTGCGTCAGTGCGCGGATGTCGGAGGTCAAGCGGTATTCGAGGTCGTTGGTTTGCTGGACGAAGGGGATCGTCTTGACGCCGTCGGCGTACCGCACGGCGATGCCGAAGTACCCGTCCTTGACCTGCAGTTCCCCTTGTCCCAGCACGTTGAACTGCACCGCCGGAATGCCGAGGGTGCGCGCGTCTTGGCGGGCGGCACTGTCGGCCGCCGGGTCTTGGAAGACGAGCTTCACCTTCCCGCGCGCCGCCGCCCGGTAGTCGCGCAGGAGGTCGTCCACATCGCGCCTCGTTGGCTCGATCTCCTTGGGTAAGGCGCTCGAAACGAACAGCGTGATGGTGACGAGGTCCGGCACGGTGCGAAGGATGTGTCGCGTGGCTGGGGAAAGCGTGAACGCGTTGCCGGGCGTCAGATCGAGCCGGCCGCCGATGTTGCGCCCGAATAGGTTCACCACGACGACCGCGGCCGCGAGCAGCACGGTGCCAAGCCGCAGGCGCTTCAGGGAGTCGCCGTGCGCCGTGAGCTTGCGCGAGAGCAGCGCGAAGTACGCGAGCACCAGGAACAGCCCCGCGAGCGTCACAAAGTACACGGCGTCGCGCAGGTCGATCACGCCGCGGCCGATCTGGTTGAAATGCGACAGCACGCCGAGCGACGCGGCGATCGCCCCGAGCCGGGGTGG
This sequence comes from Gemmatimonadales bacterium, assembly GCA_035317625.1. Taxonomy (GTDB): domain Bacteria; phylum Gemmatimonadota; class Gemmatimonadetes; order Gemmatimonadales; family GWC2-71-9; genus AG41. The sequence goes on from DATHGL010000385.1 coordinate 6,311, forward strand.
GAGCCCCACGAGCAGCGGGTCGAACCCCACGAAGATGAGCAGGAACGTCACGAAGACCGCCACGATGAACGCCGTGATCTGGTTGCGGGTGATGCTCGATGCCCAGACGCCGACCGCGGCGAGCCCTGCCACGAGCAGGGCCGCGCCGACGTATTGGGCGACGACCATCCCGAGCTCCGGTGCCGTCCCGAGCGCGAGCCCGAGAGGGATGCACAGCGTGAGGGCGAGCGCGACGCAGACGAACAGCACCTGCCCCACGTACTTCCCGAGGAGCAGCTCCAGCTCGGTGATCGGCTGCGCCAGCACCACCTCGAGGGTGCCCGAGCGGGCGTCCTCGGCGAGCGCCCGCATCGTCACCGCGGGCACGAGGAACAGCAGCAGCCACGGCAGGAGGTCGAGCATCGGTCGCAACGAGGCGACGCCGTACAGCTCCACCTGGCGGAAGAACAGAAAGCCGTTCACGCCCGTGAACGCCACGAGCAGGATGTAGGCGGTGGGCTGATCGAACAGCGCCCTCACCTCGCGTCGGGCGACCGTCCAAATCGGGCGCATGTCAGCTCCCCGGCTCCCTCGTCAGCTCGTGGAACAGGTCCTCGAGGCTGCCCGGGGCCTGATGCAGCTCGTACAAGGTCCAGCCGCGGGCTTTGGCGAGCCCGAAGATCTCGGGGCGCAGGTCGCCCGCGCGGTCCGCGGTGAGGGTGACGGCCACCCGGCCGTCGCCGGCGGCGGGGGCAGGCGTCACTTGCCGCACACCGGGCAGCTGCCCGAGCGCTGCCGCGACGTCCGCGCCCGCCGCCTCGACGGCGATCTCGACGGCGCCTTCCGCCTGACGGATGAGCCGCTCGACGGGTCCGTCCGCGACGATCTTGCCGCGGCTGATGATCAGCAGGCGCGAGCATGTGTGCTGGACCTCGGAGAGGACGTGGGTCGAGAAGATCACCGTGCGGTCCTTGCCGAGCGTGCCGATCAGCCGGCGGATCTCGACCCGCTGGTTCGGGTCGAGCCCTTCCGTCGGCTCGTCGAGCACGAGGAGGTCGGGGCGATGGAGGATCGCCTGCGCGAGGCCCACCCGCTGGCGGAACCCCTTCGACAGTTCGCCGATGGGCCGGTAATACACCGTTTCGACACCCGTCGCCGTGACGGCTGCATCGAGCGCCTGCCGGCGGGGCAGGCCGGCCAGGTCCCGCAGATCGGCGATGAACGCCAGGTAGTCGCACACCAGCATGTCGCCGTACAGCGGGTTGTTCTCTGCGAGGTAGCCGATGCGGCGCTTCACTTCACGCGTCGCCGCGGCCAGCGGTACGCCGTCGAGCGTGATCGCGCCCGCGTCTGGCTCGTAGTACTGCGTGATCATGCGCATGGTGGTGGACTTGCCGGCTCCGTTGGGCCCCAGGAAGCCCACCACCTGACCGCGGTCGACGGAGAAGGAAGCGTTGTCGACCGCGGTGACGCCGTCGAAGCGTTTGGAGACGCCGTCGAGAGAAAGGAGAGGCATACGCGGAGGTGATGGTAATCACCCTCCGCTCGATTCTTCAACCCCCCCCGGGGTGTTTCTTATAGCGACTTGAGAAACGCGATCAGCGCGGCCTGGTCCGCCGCCGGTAATGTCTTGAAGCGGTCCCGCGCGCCGGAGCCCTCGCCCCCGTGCAGCTCGATCGCCTGCTCGAGCGTGGTCGCCCGGCCGTCGTGGAGGAAATGCTCGGCGCCGCGGAGGTCGAGCAGGGGCTCCGTGCGGAAATCTGCCGGGGTGGCGAGGCCCAGGCAGATGTCGGCCAGGTCGGCGCCCATGTCGTGGAGGAGGAGGTCGGTGTAGGCGGCGAACGGCCGGTTCGACAGTGCCGGGACCG
>DATHGL010000386.1:0-13407 GCA_035317625.1 Gemmatimonadales bacterium
TGGACCACAGGCGCCGTGCCGTACACGTACTGCGAGACGAGCACGCCAGCGGCCACGATCAGCCCCGCCACGGCGTCCACGGCGTAGTGGAACTGACCATACACCACCGACAACACCAGCCCGAGCGTCAGGGGCGCGAGCAGCAGTCCCAGGGGTCGCCAGTAGCGTAGCGCGCACAGGGCGGCGACGACGGCGGCCGCGACGTGGGACGACGGGAACGCGGCCCCCCAGGAGTCGCCCCGATCGAGCAGCCATTGCGCGGCCCGCGCCGGCCACACCCCGGTGGCCGCGTTGTGCGCGAGGTCGAAAGCGTAGCGCGGCCCCGCCACGGGGAAGAACAGGAAGACGACGTAACAGATATAGAACGTCACCATCACCGCGAAGATCGTGCACCGCGCCGCGTCGCGCCGCCCACTGAGCCACAGGCCGAGCGGCGAGGCGTACAGGATGGCATAGTAGGCGAGGTAGCAGCCGTGCAGCAGCCACGAGAGCAGCCGGTTCGGCATTTCGCGGATCCAGCGGTAGGAGAGCTGGGAGCCGAACACCCACAACTCGAGACGCTGGATGACCTGGTCGTGTTGGTACGCCAGATCGACGTTCAGGACGCCGACCTCCGCGTACAAGCCGCCGAGGAGCAGCATCGGGTACCAATCGCCGAGGAAGCGGCCGACGGGGCCGGCTTGGCGGGCGGCGGGCGCGAGGAGGACGAGCGCCACAAGCAGCACGTGGGCCGTGAGCAGCCAATCCCAGCCCGCGTGGTCCGAGCCGGAGAACGCGAGCACCGCCGCGGTCGCGATCGCCACGTAGAGCAGGGTGACGAGGTCGACGGCCGTGAAGCGCTGTACGACGTTACCACGCCACGTTGTCAGAAGCGACGTAAGACGGAACGTCGTAGCGTCGTACCACGAGGTTCTCACAGCCACCCCTCCTTTCGGTACCAGGCTGCCGTGCGTCGCAGGCCCGTCTCCAGATCGGTCGCCGCCCGCCACCCCGTGTCGCGCATCAGGGCCTCGGGGCGACAGGTCCACGCAGGCGCGAGGAATTCCGCCGCCTTGTCGCTCGACAGGAGCGTCGCGCGACCCGCGAGGTGGGCGATCGATCCGATCGCCCACAGCAGTGCCCGGGCCAGGGGCGCCGGCAACGGGATGATGCGCGGCACACGACCAACGGCGCGGCCGACCGCCCGCACCAGCCCGCGGCTCGTGGTCACGACCGGGTGCGCGGCGTAATACAGCTGGTTGGCGGCGCCGGGTACGGTGGCGGCCGCCACGAGCGCGGCCGCGAGGTCCCCCGCGTAGACGACCGACAGTTCCTGGGATCCGTCACCGAATACCGGCGCGAGGCCCGCCCGGGCCAGCTTGAACACCTTGAGGACCGCGCGGTCCCATTCGCCGTACACGGTGGGTGGCCGCACGATGGTCCATGACGATGCCATCGCGCGAACGAGCACCTCGGCGGCGAGCTTGCTCCGCCCGTAGGGTGTGACGGGGGAGGGGGCACGGGTCTCATCGACCGGCTGCCCCGGCACGGTCGGCCCCCCGGCGGCGAGCGACGATACCAGCACGAAGCGCGTCGGCGGGCGGTCAGCCACCGCCTCGAGCACGTTGGCCGTGCCGTCGCGGTTGGCGCGCATGAACTCGTCCAAGTCCCGGGCGCTGATGCGCCCTGCGACGTGGTAGATCACCTCTGCCCCCGCGCTCCCCTCCCGCAGGGCGGCGGGGTCGTCCAAGTCTCCGCGGATCAGCCGCACATCGGTCCAGCCGAGCGCGCGCGCCTTCGCGGGGTTGCGCACCAGGCACGTGACCGCGTCGCCGCGCGCGCGCAGGGCCTGCACGAGGTGTGCGCCGACGAAACCCGTCCCGCCGGTGACGAATGTCTTCACAGCGGTTTGTCGTAGATCCGGTACGTTTTGTAGGGACGGAAGCCGAGCTGTAGGGCGGCGCTGACCATCGGGGCGTTGTCCTCGAGGATCCATCCTCCCTCGCCCCAGTAGTAGCCGTGGATGGCGCCCTTGGTCCAGACCCAGTGGTACAGCAGGGCGTCGATGCCACCGCCGCGATATTCCTTCAGCGTGCCCGCCAGCAGGATGCGACAGCGATGGATCTTGCGGGCATACCACAAGATCTTGGGGATGCCGTAGATCCGGCCCGACGGGTTGTGCTTCAGGGCGACGTTCACGTCGGGAAGGGCGACGGCGAACCCGACGATCTTTCCCCGTCGCTCCGCGAAGCAGACCAGGTCGGGGACGACGATCGGCTTCATCTGTTTCGCCAGGTGGTCGATCTCCGCCTCGGTCAGCGGCACGAACCCCCAGTTTTTCTCCCACGCCTGGTTGTAAAGCGCCTTGACGAGCTCCACCTCTTCCTTGAAGCGCTTCATGTTGAGCGGTCGCAGTGTGATCCCCCGGCGCTCGGCGATGACCTTGGCCGCCCGCGTGATGCGCTCGGGCGGAGGTTCGGCGTTCGGGCTTTCGAACGCGATCAGATCCTTCGCTTTGGCAAAGCCGTACGCCAGGTGCAGTGCGACGTAGTATGGCGGGTTGTGTGCCATCATCAAGGTGGGCGGCGTCTGGAAGCCATCAACCAGCAATCCGCACTCGTCGTTGATCGAGGGGCTCATCGGCCCTCGCATCACCCGGAAGCCCTTGGCGGAGAGCCAGCGCGCGGCCGCGTCGAACAGCGCGTTCGCGACGGGCTGGTCGTGCACGCACTCGAAAAACCCGTAGAACCCGACGCGGTCACCATGCTCGCGGTTGTGAGCGTCGTTCTTGATCGCCGCGATGCGGCCCACCGTGCGGCCGTCCCGGACGGCGAGGAAGTACTGCGCTTCGGCATGCTCGAAGAACGGGTTCTTCCCGGGCGTGAGCAGCGTGCGGACATCCATCCGCAGCTGCGGCACCCAGAGCGGGTCGCCGCGGTAATGGTCGTAGGGGAAGCCGATGAAGCGATTCAGACCGCGCCCGTCCGTGACGGGCGCGATCTGCGGAGCGCTCAGATGACCCCCAGCTCTTTCCCGAGCCGGGCGAACACCTCCAACGCGTGGTCGATCTGCTGTGATGTGTGGGTTGCCATCAAGCTCGTGCGCAGCCGGCATTGCGAGGGCGGCACGGCGGGCGGCACCACAGGGTTCGTGAACACGCCGGCCTCGAACAACCTGCGCCAGAACAGGAACGTCTTCTCGAGAGGGCCGATGAGCACCGGCACGATCGGCGTCTGGCTCGGGCCGATGTCGAACCCGATGGACCGCAGCCCCTCTTGCAGCCGGCGCGTGTTGACCCAGAGGCAGTCGCGGCGCTCGGGCTCGCGCTGCAAGAGATGGAGCGCCGCGAGCACGCCCGCGGTGTTGGCGGGCGGCAGGGCGGCGGTGAAGATGAGCGGCCGAGAGTGGTGCTTGAGGAAGTGGATGACGCTTTCGGAAGCCGCCGCAAAGCCGCCGATCGAGGCGAGCGACTTGGAGAACGTGCCCACGATGATGTCGACCTCGTCGGCAAGGCCGAAATGGGCGGCGGTGCCATCGCCCTTGGGGCCGAGCACGCCGACGGCATGCGCGTCGTCGATCGCGAGCGCGGCGCCGTACTGCTGCGCAACCTTGAGCAGGTTCGGAACGTCGGCGATGTCGCCTTCCATCGAATACACGCCGTCGACGATGATCATCACCCCGGTGCCCGGAGGCACAGGCTCCAGCTTGCGCTCGAGGCTTGCCAGGTCGCCGTGGTTGAAGCGCACCGTCTCGCCGTAGGACATCTTGGCGCCGTCTACGATGGACGCGTGGTCGAGCTTATCGAGGAACACCATGTCGCCCCGCCCCACGAGGCCAGAGATCAGGCCGAGGTTCGCCTGGTAGCCGGTGGAGAAGACGAGACACGCTTCCTTGCCGAAGAACTCCGCCAGCTCCCGCTCCAGCTGCTCGTGCAGGTCGAGGGTGCCGTTCAAGAGCCGACTGCCGGTGCAGCCCGACCCGTACCGCTCGAGGGCCTGCTTGGCGGCCGCGAGCACCTCCGGATGATGGGTCAGCCCCAGGTAGTTGTTGGAGCCCATCATGATCCGCTCTTTGCCTTCGATCACGACGACGGTGTCTTCGGAGTGCGAGATCGGCCGGAAATACGGGTACAGGCCGGCTGCCTGTAGCTCCCGGGCCTTGGTGAAACTCTTGCACTTGTCGAACAGAGCGACGTGCTGCAGGGTCTCGATCGTCACGGGGTCCCCAGGGCGGTGATGGGAAACGCAGCCTACAGGTTAGTGGCGGCGGCCTAAAACCGCAAGGCCACGAGAGATGCGAGCTTTCGAGCGGGCAAGGCCAGACCCGCGTAAGTTGGTGGAAAGGCCGCCCGTTTCGAACGAGACCTCGCATGCGCCGATTCCCCATCGCGCTCACCTTGCTCGCCGTCGCCGCCCCAGCGGCCAGGGCGCAGACGCACTATCGCGTCGCGTGGTGGGACGCGGCGGCGATCGCCACGGCCGGCGTGCTGGCCGTGATCCCGCAAGCCGCCGATCTGCCGCACGGGCCGCCGCCCTGCGCGCCGTGCGATCCCGCGTCGCTGCCTGGCCTCGACCGCGCGGCGCTGCACACCTTTTCGGGATCCGCCGGCACGGTGAGCACGGCGCTCCTCGCGGGAGTGGTGGGATTCGCGGGGCTCGCCTCGCTCGACGGCGCGAGCGGCGTGCAGCGTCGCGGGCACGCGGTCGTCTTCGCGCATGCGCTGGCGTGGACCGTGGCGACCGCCGACTGGCTCAAAGTGCTGGCGCACCGCAGCCGCCCGGTGCTGTATACGGCGGCGGCTCCGGCCGTGGCGTCCCAGACCGACAATCGCCGCTCGTTTCCATCCGAGCACGCATCTGTCGCGTTCGCGGCGGCGACGGCGTACGTCGTCATGGCGCGACGCGAGCAGCTGCCGCACCGCACCCGCAACGCGGTGCTGCTCTACGCGGGCGCCCTGGGTGTCGCCGCGCTGCGGGTGGCGGCCGGGAGACACTTCCCCACAGATGTGGCGGGCGGCGCGGCGCTCGGCAGCAGCGTCGGTTGGCTGGCGGCCACCCTGCACGCGAGCGCACCCTGACCGCCGGCGGGCTGGGTGAGGCGTGGCTCGAGGGCAAATGAGCCAGCAGCTCCCACGGGTCATGCGGCTGTCCGACGTGGTGTTGTTCAACATCACGGCGATCGTCGGATTACGCTGGCTGACGACGGCCGCGAGCCAGTTCGGGCTGGCCAGTCTGGGATTGTGGGTCGTCGCGATGGTCATCTTCTTCCTGCCGTCGGCGGTGGCGGTGCGCGAGCTCGCCGACATTGATCCGGGCGCGGGGGGGATCTACCGGTGGGTGCGACGGGCGCTTGGCCCCCGCCACGGCTTCGTGGCGGGGTGGGGCTATTGGGTGAACAACCTGTTCTACTTCCCGTCGCTGCTCGTTGCGACGGCGGCCATCGCCGCCTACGCCGCCGGCCCGCGCTTCGTCCACCTGGGCGACGATAACGTGTTCATCGCGCTGGTCTCACTCGCGGGACTCTGGCTCGCCGTGGGCATGAATCTGGTCGGCCTGCGTGTGGGCAAGCACCTCCAGAACCTCGGTGGCTATGGCACCTGGGTCCCGGCGCTGATCTTCGTGGTGCTCGCCATCTGGTCGGGGGCGACGCACGGCAGCGCGACCGCGGTCACGGCGCGCGGCCTGCTGCCCAAGACGCTCGACCTCCAGTCCATCAACCTGTTCGCGACGATGACCTTCGCGTTCGCCGGGCTCGAGCTCGCGCCCACGCTGGGCGATGAGATTCACGATCCGGCGCGCACCCTGCGGCGCGGCATCGCGGTCTCGGGGTTCGCGGTCGTGGCGATGTACGTGCTCGGGACGGCGGCGATGCTCATCGCGTTGCCGCAGGAGACCGTGAGCATCACCAACGGCATGCCGCAGGCGACCGCCGCCCTGGTCGAGCGGCTCCACGCGGGCTGGCTCGCTCCCGTCGCCGCGATCGTCGCGATCCTGCTCGTGCTCGGCAACGTGGGCGGCGTGGGCGCGTGGCTCGCGGGCTCGGCGCGCCTGCCCTTCGTCGCGGGAGTGGACGGCGCGCTGCCCGCGGCGTTTGCCCGGATCCATCCGCGCTGGCAGACCCCCTACGTCGGGCTGCTCACCCAGGGGGTGATCGCCACCGTCTTCGTGATCGCGAGCCTGGCGGGCTCTACGGTGAAGAACGCCTACCTCGGGCTCACGCAGACGACGCTGATCCTGTTCTTCATTCCCTATCTGTATCTGTTCCTCGCGTACCTGCGGCTGCGGCGCACACGCACGGCGGCCACCGCCCTGGTGGGATGCGTCGGGTTCGCCGCCGTGCTCTTCTCGATTGTGCTCGGCTTCGTCCCGCCCGCCGATGAAGCGCACCCCTGGCTCTACGAAGCGAAGGTCGTGGGCGGTGTGATCGGATTCATGGGGCTCGGGGTACTGTTGTCAGGGCGTGGTGTGAGGCACGGCACAGCCTCCCCGCTCCCGCCCGTCTAGGCTAGATTGCTGCCACCGACCGCTCCAGGACCTTGGGGATTCCCCTGATGCTCCGTCGCTCGCTGCTCCTGGCCGTCCTCGCCCTCGTGGGCGTCGCCGCCCCTCCTGCGGGCGCCAGCGCCCAGCAGGGCCCGTCCACCGTGCGCCGGGAAATTCCGGGGCTCGACTTTCGCAAGGACGGCGTCTGGCGCCGCCAGGCCCGGGCGGTGCGCGCCTTGCGGAACCGACTCCTCGCGCGCCGGAACTTCGGTGCCTTGAACGGCCCGATGGCGATTGGCCCAGCGCTCGCGTCCGCGGCCGCGGTCTCGGGCGTGCTCAGGGTCCCCGCGATTCTGTTCAAGTTCAAGGACACACCCGCGGGGCAGCTGCGCACCAGCACGCAGTACAACCAGGTGCTGTTCGCGGCGTCGCCCACCGGCGCTTCGGCGGGCCGTCCTTACACGTACCGCAGCTATTACGAGCAGTTGTCGAACGGTCTCCTGAGTGTGCAAGGGCAATCCTACGGCTACGCCGCGCTCGACTCGAACGAGGTCACCTACACCGGTGCCCCAGGCACCTGCAGCGACAATCCCTATAGCAACACCAATTGCAACGGACTGTTCAGCCCGTCCGCGCAGGATCGGATGCAGGGTGGGTTGAGGCAGGCGCTCCGCAACCTCGACAACCAGGTTGACTGGACGCAGTACGACGCGGACGGCGACAGCATCGTCGACCTCGTCGTGTTCATTCAGCCGGCAATGGACGGCGCTTGCGGCGGCTCGACGAACAACCACCTATGGTCGCACCGCTTCTTCCTGACGGGGACTTCATACGCGACGCATTCCCGGGACAGCCGGGGCCGGCGCCTTGTGGTGTCGGATTACACACTCCAAAGCGGGGTGGGTGGCGCCGACGGGTGCGACACCACGCGGGTCATGCCGGTGGGGACGGTGGCGCACGAGACCGGCCACGGGTTCGGGCTGCCGGACTTGTACGACACCGGTGGTACCAGCGAGGGGGTTGGGGAATTCAGCTTGATGGGGGCGGGCAACTATACGTCCCCGTTCAGCCCGTCGCGCATGGATGCCTGGTCGCTCAACGAACTGGGGTGGGTGACCGTGGTGCCGCTTCCGAACGGCGGCACATACAGCTTCGGTGCGGCGCCGACATCCGACACCGCGTTCTACCTGCCGGTGATGGGCGCCAATCCCCGCGGTGAGTATTTCTTGCTCGAGAACCGCCAGGCGGTGCACTCCGACAGCGCGATGCTCCATTTCCACTGCCGTATTTCCGTTTACCCGAGCACGCCCCCGGCGGGCTGCGGCGGCGGGCTGTTGATCTGGCACATCGACTCCGCACAGATCGCGAACACCATCTTCGACAATCAGGTCGACAGCGGGCCGATTCATGGTGTGGCGTTGGTGCAGGCCGACGGACTGGGCAATCTCGACGTGAACCCGAGCGCGGGTTGCTTCACCCAGAGTGCGGGGTGCGCGAACCGCGGCGATGCCGGTGACCCCTATCCGGGATTGAACGTCGGCAACGCGGCCTTCACACCGACCAGCACCCCGGCTGCGCTCCGCAACTCGGACGGCCAGGCGGCGAATCTCCTCATCGACCAGATCGCCCAGCTCGTGCCGAACGGTACGATGCAGTTCCGCCTGAACTACCCGGTCTGGGTGGTGCGCGCGACGGATTCGGCCGCGGTGATCCAGTTTGACGGGGCTTCGTATCACGTGTTCCGGGAGATCCTCACGCCGGGCTTGATGTACGACGTGAGCGTCGCCGACACGCAGTTCACCGCGGGCGGCCGCACGCGTCAGATCTTCGCCTCCTGGTCCGGCGGGCGGCCGCGCAGCTTCACCTACACGGTGAGCGCCACGCCGGAAACCCTCACCGTGACGCTGGCGCGGTCGCAGCAGGTGCAGTACACCACGACCAGCGGCGGCGCGATCACGGGCTCGGTGCCGAACGACACCTTCGTAAGCGAGGGCACGCCGGTGACGTTGACCGCGAACGACACGAGCGCTGCGCGGGCGTTTCAGGGCTGGGCGGGCGATACCGTCACGAAGAATGCGACCATCATCCTGCCGATGGGCCGGCCGTACACGGTGCGTGCGGTGTTCCTCGAGACCTTCAGTACCGCCCAGGTCGTGGCCCAATTGCTCAACGAATCGAGCACCCTCACGGCCCCGCAGCTCGCCGATCTCGACCAGTTGGGGAACAACAACGGCGGATTCGATCTGGGCGACTTTCTCGCCTGGGTGCAGGCGACGGGAGCACCGCTCACGGCGGACGAGCGCCGGCTCGTGGGCACGCTCACGGGGAAGGGAACGTCTCGATGAAACAGTTCGCGCGGTGGGTGCCCCTGGCACTGGCGCTCGCGGCTGCCGGCAGCTGCAGCGATCACAGCGGTCCGGTGGCGGGCCTGTTGACGGTGTCGCTCGCGACGCCCAACCCGGGCGGCGACGGCGCGATCCTCCTGAATGTCACCGGACCGGACGCGTTGACGAGTGTGACGGCGTCGGCGGGGCTCCGGGTCTTCGCGCAGCCGCTGGCGACCGTGACGCGAGTTGCCGTCACGGGGGCGCTCACGAACGGCGCGATCCTCACGATCGGCGTCCCGAACGTCGGCAAGGCGGCGCAGTACAGCGCGACCGTCCAGGGCCTGGCGGCGTCGGACTTCCAGTTGCGCACGCTCACTGGGTACGCGCTCACGGTGTCGCAGTAGCCTCGCACTCGCCCGCCCGCGTCACGAACGCCGACGTACCGTCGGGGAGACGCAGCGCGAGAATCCGGTCACGACCTGCGTGCATCGCCCACGTCGCGAAGTCGCGCGCCGCGGGGTGCAGGGTGGGGCGGCGGACCAGGTACAAGGTGTAGGGGTTGGTGAGCGCGGTATCGGCGGCGAACAGGATACGCGAGGTCAGGCCGACCAGTTTCGCGTACGTGGGGAGATCGGCGAGGGCGTAGGCGCGGCGCTCGTCGGCCAGGTGCAACGTGGTGGCCTGGTCCGCGCCGGACTCGAGGTACCAGCCCGGCGCCGGCGTCACGCCCGCCGCCCGCCACAGGGCGAGCTCCTTCACGTGGGTGCCCGACGAGTCGCCGCGCGAGACGAACGGACCGCCGACAGCCGCCATGTGACGGAACGCATCGGCCGCGGTCGCGGCCGCCGCGACGTGGGCGGGGTCCGCCGCGGGTCCCACGACGGCGAATCGGCTGGCGGTGAGCGGGCAGCGGAGCAACGCGTGCCCGGGGGCGACGAGCAGCCGCTCCTCGAGCGCCGGCGCGTGGGTGATCACGACGTCCAAATCGCCGTTTGCGGCGGCGCGGAGAATCTGTCCCGACGGTGCCACCACCGTCGCGAGCGGAGGAGGGGCGGTCCAGAGCGACTCGAGCACGTCGAGCGCTCCCGACTGCTGCACCGTGTAGGTGGTGCCGAGACGGAGCGGTGCGGGGCCGGAGCGGCACGCGGTTGCCATGAGGAGAACCACGGCGAGGCGTCTCATGCTGGGAATAATGCCGGCCGACAGGCAGGAAATGCAAAAGCGAGGCGCAGAGACGCACGGGGGAGAACAGGTGTCTGTTTTCTCCTCGCTATCTTACTAGCCGTACAAGGGGCGGTAGCTCAGCTGGGAGAGCACCTGGTTTGCAACCAGGGGGTCGTGGGTTCGAATCCCATCCGCTCCATTCAACGCCCAACTCTATGTCTCCCGCCGAGTGGCTCCCGTTCCTCACCGAGCTCGCCGATCGCGCGGACGAGCTCGCCTTGCGATGGTTCCGTGCCCAAGGCCTGCGCGTCGAGGTGAAACCGGACCTGAGTCCCGTCACGGACGCGGACCGGGCGATCGAAGCGATGGCCCGGGCGCTGCTGCGCGCGCGGTACCCGGAGCTCGGTGTCCTGGGCGAGGAGCAGGGAGAGGGTACCGGCGCCGTCGAGACGCGCCTCATCATCGATCCGATCGACGGGACGCGGAACTTCGTGCGCGGGATTCCGGTGTTCGCCACCTTGCTCGCGATCGAGGTCGCGGGCGACGTGGCCGCGGGAATCGTGAGCGCGCCGGCCCTGCACGCCCGCTGGCATGCGGCTCGGGGAGCCGGGGCTTTCCGTGACGGCCGCCCCCTGCACGTCTCGAGCGTGCGCTCCCTCGCGGACGCGGTGCTGTTCCACGGCAACCTGGGTGCCCAGGAAGGCGGCCCACCATCACGGATCATGAGCCTCATCGCCCAAGTCGGGCACACCCGTGGGTTCGGAGACTTCTACCAGCATATGCTCGTCGCCGAAGGGGCCGGCGAGATCGCCATCGATCCGGTGATGCACCCTTGGGACGTCGCGGCCCTTCAGGTGATCGTCGAGGAAGCCGGGGGTCGGGCCACCGCGGTCGACGGTGAGCGCTCGATCTACGCGACCAGCCTGGTGACCTCCAATGGGTTGATGCATCAGGCCATATTGAGTACGCTCACCGACTCCACGGAGGTAGCCACTTGATCGGTCGGCATAGCTGGGGGGTCCTCGCTCTTACCGTCGGCGTCGCAGCGGGCGCCGGCTTCGCCGTCGCTCCTCCTGCCCCGGGGCCGGAAGTCACCGTCTACAAGAGCCCGAGCTGCGGCTGCTGCAAGAAGTGGATCGAGCATCTGCAAGCCGCGGGATTTCGCGTAACCGCACATGATACGTCAAATCTGTCCGACGTGCGGACGCACGCTGGCGTGCCGCGCGGGGTCACGGCCTGCCACACCGCCTTGGTGGAGGGCTACGCCGTAGAAGGGCACGTGCCGGCGGACGTCATCCGGCGTCTGCTCACGGAGCATCCCGCCATCACGGGTGTGGCCGTGCCAGGCATGCCGGCGGGGTCGCCGGGCATGGAGTCGGAGACGCCGGCGCACTATCGGATTCTCACGTTCGACAAGACCGGAACGACGGCGGTCTACGGCTCGCGGTGATCGCCCATCCGTCGGACCCCGATCCGTTGGACGACGAGGATTTCCCCGCCGGCGACGGGACGGCGGACAGCGAGATCGTCGTCATCTGTCCGCACTGCGGTGAAGCGAACGAGCTCGGGCTCGACCCGGGGGGCGGATCGCTACAGGAATACGTCGAGGACTGCCAGGTCTGCTGCCGGCCCTGGCGGGTAACGGTGCGCTACGACGCCAATGGCACCGCTGACGTGTTCACCGAGCCGCTGGACGACTGAAACCCTATTTTCTTGCCGCCTCATACCGCTTCGCGACCTCGCTCCAGTTGACCACGTTCCACCACGCCGTCACGTAGTCGGGCCGTCGGTTCTGGTACTTGAGGTAGTAGGCGTGTTCCCACACGTCGAGGCCGAGCAGCGGGACCTTCCCGTCCATGAGTGGGCTGTCCTGGTTGGCGCTGCTGAACACTTCGAGCTTGCCTCCCGCGACCGCGAGCCACGCCCACCCACTCCCGAACCGGGTCACCGCCGTGCTTGCCACCTGTTCCTTGAACTTGGCGACATCGCCGAACGTCTTCTTGATCGCGTCGGCGAGCGCGCCACCCGGCTCGCCGCCGCCGCCTTTGCCCGCCGGCGCCATGATGGTCCAGAACAGCGAATGGTTGTGATGGCCGCCCGCGTTGTTGCGCACCGCGGTACGGATGTCTTCGGGAATGCCGGTGATCCCGCGCAGCAGTTCGTCGAGGGTTTTCTTGTGTAGCTCGGGATGCTTATCGAGCGCGGCGTTCAGGTTGTTGACGTACGCCTGGTGATGCTTCCCGTGATGAATCTGCATCGTCTGCGTGTCGATGTGGGGCTCGAGTGCCCCGAAATCGTACGGCAGCGACGGCAGGGTATGCGCCATGGTCCGCTCCTTCGCGGGGTGATCCGGCGTTCGTGGGGGCCGCGCCGCCATGTGCTGCCCGGCGGGCGGCCGCGGATAAGATGCATGGCTTACGCGCCGATTTCAAACTGGCGCGCGGCGGAGAACTGCGCGTTCAGCGAGGACTACGACTACGACAAGTAGGACAGGCCAGGGCGTCTAGTCGTTGCGCTTCCGGCGCGCCGTCGGGGACCGAAAGCTCAACTCCCACCGAATGTTCCGCCCATCTCCACCCGCCGCCCATTCGATGACTGCATGGCCGGACTCCAGCGTGCGAACCGCGCAAGGCACGTCCGCCTTACAGGCGAGCGGCCGCAGCCCCTTCGGAACCGCGATCGTGATGGCGTACGCCCGCCGGTCGAGATTGGTGGACGTGCCTCTGAGCGTGCGCGTCGCCACGTCCCACGTCTCGTCCGTGATGTCCACGGCCCCCTGGATGACGTGCCGAGTCGTGCCAATCACCTGCGGCCGCGCGGCCGCGGGGCGGATCGCGATGGTACGCGCGCTGCGCGGCTCGAGCTCGAGGGCCAGCTTGTCCGCGAGCGGCGTGGCGGGCGTGTCGTGCCACACGTCGTACGCGTCGAACTTCGACCCGGTGACCCCGAGCGTTGCGAGGGGCAGCGACACGTCACGCGGCTCGTCCTCCCAGTTCACGACCACGACGGTCCACCATCGCGGCGCGCCCTCGGCGACCCAGGCCCGCGGCGGGCGACCACGCCGCACGCTCCAGATGCCGCCGCCGCCCGACACACGCACCGCGAGCACGTTGTCGCCGCCCCAGTTGAGGGCCTCGGGCGGCACGCGATACCGGCGGTAGGTCTGCGCGTCGCGCGTCTCGCCGATCTTGGCACCGTTGAGGAACGTCTCGTCCACGTCCGCGATCTTCCCGAGCTCGAGGTACGCGGTCCGTCGGGCCGCCGGTCCGTCGCTCTGGGCGGGCAGGCGGAACCGGGTTCGGTACCAGGCGAGCCCGACGTACCCCGCGTGCCCCGACTCGTCCCAACGCTGCGGCACCCGGACGGCCTCCCACGTCTCCTCGTCGAACTCGCGCGAGCCGTAGCGGGGATCGTCGCCGGTCCGAAAGCGCCACGGCCCACCGATCGGGTACGCG
>DATHGL010000387.1:0-22076 GCA_035317625.1 Gemmatimonadales bacterium
TCGACGGCTGAAGCGGCTAGTGGCAGGTGTTGCTGTTCTGGATATCGCAGCCGTGACGGGGGCCGGTGGCGTCGGCACACGCGACCGCCGAGAGGGCGAACGCGACGACGAGCAGGGCGAAGAGGGCGCGAATACGGGACATCGGGAGCCTCCGCAAGCCAGGTGGGGAACGACCGCATCGAGACGGCCTAACCTCGTTGCGGGAACGTCCGTTTTTTAGGGCGCTTTTGTGGCATCATAGGGCGATTGTGCGACATTTGGTGGTTTTGGGGGATTCATGCTCGTACTAGGAGCTGTGCCGGACGTCCAGTTCCACAAGCTCCGCCGCGCCGCCGGATCGCGGTTCAGCGTGGGGCACGCGCTGACCTGGGACGACGTGCTCGCGGCCATCCGGGGTCGGCCCGTCGAGTTGGCCGTGGTGGACCCGCTGTTGGCGGGGGAAGCACGGTCGCAGGAGATCGAGCGGTTGCGCGTGCTGTTCCCCTCCCTGCCCCTCGTCTTGTACACGACCCTCACGCCGCGGACGGCGGGGGTGCTGCTGGCACTGGGCCAGCGCGGCATCCAACACGCGGTCTTCGCCAACTACGACGATCATCCGAGCCGGCTGCGGGACGTGCTGGGCCAGGAGGAGGCGCGCTCCTCGTCGCGCCAGCTGTTGGACCAGCTCGCTGACGCGCTGGCGCCGCTCCCGAACGAGCTGCGTTGGATGCTCGAGGAGGCGCTGCGCTCGCCCGGTGAAGTACAGACGGTGGGTCAGGTGGCGGTGCGCGCCCGAGTGGACCGCCGCACGTGTGAGCGGTGGTTCACGCGGGTGGGCTTGCCGTCGCCCCGCCATTTTCTCTCGGCGGCGCGTGTGCTCTACGCGCACCGTTTGCTGCAGGATCCCGGTTTCACCATCGAGGACGTCGCAAAGCGGCTGGGCTACGCGCAGACCAAGACGCTGCAGCTGCACGCGCGGGCCTATCTCGGGCTGACCGCGGGGGAGATGCGCCTGTCGCTCGACTCGAGCGAGGCGCTGGCGCGGGTGGTGCAGCGCTTCCTGACCCCCGGTCAAGCGCGGGCGTCGGCCTCATGAGCACGCAACCGCTCACCATCGGAGCGGAGCGCGAGCACGCAGGGGCGCAGGCGTGACCGGCGTGCCGCACCACGAGCCGCTTCACGTCCTGCGGGAGTATCGCAACCTCGCGCCCTGGAACCTGCGCGATCTGGCCGCGATGGTGGGTGCGGTCCTCGATGCGTCCGCCATCACGCCGATCAACGCGGCGGCGCGGGCGCAGCCGAGCGAGCGCACGATCCGCTTCTACGTGACCAAGGGTCTGGTGAGCCCGCCCGAAGGGCGCGGGACCGCGGCGACCTATTCGTACCGTCATTTCCTGCAGCTCCTGTGGATCAAGCTGCGGCAGATGGAGGGGACGACGCTGGCGACGATCACCAAGGAGATGCAGGACCAAACGGGCGACGTGCTGGAGCGTCGTGCGGCGCAGGCGCTGGGCGTCTCGCTCCTCGCCCCCGATCGACTACCGCTCAAGAGCACGGGCGGGCCGCCGCGCGGCAAGTCCGGACGCGCCGTGACGGCGTGGCTCGCGCGCGACGCGACGCGCGACCCCGAGATCCCGAGCTCCTGGCGCCGCATCCCCGTGAGCCGCGGCGTGGAGCTGCACCTCGAGACGGCGCATCCGCTGGCGCGCCTCGGGCCCGAGGACGCGACCGTCGCCGAGGCGGTGCGGCAGGCGCTCGCGAAACTCATACCCGCGCCGTAAGCCCCTCATAACCTGCTTCCGGAGCCCACATGTTTCCCTGGATCTTCCTCGCCCTCGTCGTCGCGGCCGCCCTGTGGTCAATCGGCGCGTATAACGGACTCATCTCCCTCAAGAACCAGACGCTCAACGCCTTCAAGCAGATCGACGTCCAGCTCAAGCGGCGGCACGATCTGATTCCGAACCTCGTGAACGCGGTCAAGGGCGCGATGGAGTTCGAGAAATCGACGCTCGAGGCGGTGATCCAGGCTCGCAACCAGGCCGTGAAGGTCAACGCAGCCGGGCCCGAGGGCATCAAGCAGATCAGCAAGGCGGAGAACGCGCTCTCGTCGGCGCTGCAGCGCCTGATGGTCGTCGTCGAGCAGTACCCACAGCTCAAGGCCACGGGCAACATCGGGCAGCTGCAAGAGGAGCTCACGTCCACCGAGAACAAGGTGGCGTTCGCTCGCCAGCTGTACAACGACACGGCCACGCTGTACAACACGAAGCAGCAGCAGTTCCCGACCAACCTGGTGACGGGGCTCGCCCGCGCGCAGACCGCCGACCTGTGGGAGATCACCGATCAGACCGAGAAGGCCGTCCCGCAGGTCGATCTCTCGATGAAGCCGAAAGCGTGAGCGACGACACCTCTCTCAATCTCTTTCAACAACAGGAAGCCAATCGCCGGCGCACGGTGCTGCTGGTGATTGGCTTCGTCGTCTTCTTCGCGTGGCTCGGATTCGGCGGGGATTACATCTACCACCTGTCGACCCTCGATGCGCCGCGCGCAGCGTACCACCACACCTTCCCATGGTTCGGGATCGCGCTCACCGCCGTCGCCCTGCTCACGGCGTGGTATGCGTACGCCACGGGACCGGAGAAGGTCCTCTGGTCCACCGGGGCACGCGAGGTGCTCGACGCCACAGATCCCAAGGAGAAGCAGCTGGTCAACGTGGTGGAGGAGATGGCGATCGCCGCGGGTGTGCCGCGGCCCCGCATCTGGATCGTCGACGACGCCGATCCCAATGCCTTCGCCACGGGCACCGATCCGCTGCACGCCCACGTCGCGGTGACCCGCGGCCTGGTCGACTTGTGCACGCGCGACGAGCTCCAGGCGGTCATCGGCCACGAGCTCGGGCACGTGAAGAACCTGGACGTCCGGCTGATGACGACGCTGGCCGCGCTGGTCGGGGCGGTGGCCCTGATGCACGATGGCGCGACGCGCGTGCTGCGGGGCGGGTTCCGCGGAGGGAGCGGCGGCGGGGGGGGTGGGGGAGGCTCCCGCGGCGGGGGAAAGAGGGGCGGCGCGCCACTGGTCCTGATCCTGCTCGTGGTGTGGATCATCTCCTGGCTGCTCGCCCCCATCATCACGCAGATGCTCGCGTTGGCGGTGAGCCGCAAGCGGGAGTACCTGGCCGACGCGATGAGTGCGCAGTTCACGCGCAACCCCCTGGCGCTGGCGAGCGCGCTCCAGAAAATCGAGGGTGCGGACGCCCCGACCTCCGCCATCAAGCGCGGTGCCGCCCATCTCTGCATCGCCGACCCGCTCGGCCGCCGCCTCACCGCCCGTGAGGGCCTCTTCGCCGACGCGCTCGCGACGCACCCGCCCATGGTCAAGCGGATCGCGATCCTCCGCGGCATGGGCTACGCCCAGCTCAAAAAAGAGGGAGGGGGCGTCGCGACGTAACGTCGTCACCGAAGAGCGTCACGCGAAACCGTCACCGTGCGGCGTCGAGACGAGACTTGCCAAGGCCCGTTCCGCCCGATTGATCTGGTCCATCACGCTGAGCAGGAGCGCCCGCACCACGCACTCGCCGGTCCCAGGCCCCACAAGGCGGAGGGCGCACCGAGCGGCGGCCAGGGCGCGGCCCACGTCTGCGATCTGGGCTGCGCGTCGCCGCGTGGCCGCGTCCGGCATCCGGTACGTCGGGGACACGCCCGCAAAGGTAGGCGTGCGCGCGGCATGCGAGTCACCCTTTTCCCCCGCACCCCGTCGCTTTTTAGGCGAGCTCTGACTCCAGCGTGAGGAACCGCCACCCCGTCACCATCGCGCCCAGGCACAGGACCGGCAGGACCTGCAGCCCCTGCAGCGCCAGTCCCGCCGCGACCGCCTGCTCCGGCGCCACCCCGAACGGCAGGAGCCCCACCACCAGCGCGGCCTGGGTCACGCCGACGTTGGCCGGCGTGGGGCGGAACAGGCCGCTCAGATTCGCCGCGATGAGGGCCGTGAACGACGCGGCCAGGGACACGGGGACGTGGGTCGCGCGCAGCACCAGATGGTAGGTCGCCCACTGCGTTGCCCAGTTGTACAGCGCGAACACCGTGGGCAAGAGCAGCCGCCCGCCCCGCCCCATGGTGCGCAGCACCGCGAGGCGAGCGCCCAGGGCGGGTGGGAGCTGCTCCGCCAGCCAGGACCAACCGCGCGCCCACGCGAGCAACAGCACGACGACGAGCGCCAGCCCCACCCCCACCTGCAGCACGCGCAGCCATGGCTCGAGCGCGAGCAGGCTGGGCGCCATGACCAGGAACACCGCCAGTGCGAGCGCCTCGGCAAGGCGGGTCCACACGACCGATGACACGGCGGCGGCGATCGGCACGCCCGCCCGCTGCGCGATCACGTGCACGCGCGCCGCTTCCCCCGCCACGGCCACCGACAGATCGTTCACCGCGGCCCCCACGAGGTTCGCCTCCTGGGCGTGGCGCCAGCTGTGCGGCGCCACGGGCTTCAGGATCACGTGCCACCCCCATCCTTTGGCGACGAGCGACGAGAGATTGGCCACGAACGCGACGGCGAGCAGCCACGGGTTGGCGCCGAGGAGTGCGGCGAAGGTGACACGCCAGGGAAATCCCGTGAAGAATTTGAGGGCCAGCCCGGCTCCCACGAGCGCGACGAACCACCACACCCAGCGCCAGCCGCGCGCCGTCACCGGAGCAGGTCCGCGAGCGGGCGGAACGTGTAGCCGGCGGCGCGCGCGTCCGCGATGATGCCCGGCAGGGCGCCGGTGGTCCGGCGGCGGTCACCGTCCGGGGCGTAGCCATCGCCGTCGTGCAGCAGGATGATCGCACCGGGCCGGAGCTTCCGGCGCACGCGCGCCCGGATCTCCTCCGCCGGTACGCGGGGGTCCGAGTCCCACACGCCGAACGTCCAGCCGAAGACCGTATACCCGAGGCGCCGGGTGGCGCGCGACACGAACGGATTGCGGTAGCCGTGCGGCGCTCGGAAGCAGCGCGGTGCGCGCTGGGTCACACCGGTGATGATCTCGTGCGCGCGCTCAAGCTCCTCACGGATCCGGCGCGGCCCTTGAACGTGCAGCTTGGTGTGCCGAAGGGTGTGGTTTCCGACCTCGTGTCCGGCGCCGGCGACCCGGCGGGCGATCGCGGGAAAGCGACGGACGTGTTCGCCGACCATGAAAAACGCCGCCGGCACCCCCTCAGCCGCTAGCGTTTCGACGATGGGCTCCGTGGCACCGGGGTTCGGGCCATCGTCGAAGGTGAGGTAGGCCACGCGCTCCCGCCGCGACCCGCGGCCGATCGCGCGCCCGAACAGCGGGCTGTTGGGCTCGTAGGTGCCGTAGGCCCAGGCGCCCAAGGCGGCACCCGTAGCGGTGAGGGGGAGGAGCATGCGCGCAAAATAAAACGAAGCCCCCGGGACGGCACGATAGGCCGCCCGGGGGCCCCGCACACCGGTTACCCGGAGCCGGGGGATTGCTCCCTCCGTTCTTCATCCTGCCGCCGCCGGTTGACTGATGCGTCGCTCGGTAGGGCGAACAGGAGCTCCGGCTTCCATCCCCAAGCAGCCTGGCCGGGCCACGAGGTTCACCAATGTGGGTGCTACGGGTCAGATCGGGTCGCGGACCGACCCTCCGCACTGCACGTCGAGGCACCACGTCGACGTGGCTGGGGCACGCGACTGGCCCCAACTATCCGAGCCGGAGAGCCTGCTCCCGGATCGCCGGCCGCCTGAGCCCTTGTTTGCATCGGCGGCCTCCCCGGAATTTCCGCTCGGACCCGTCTTGAAGGCGTGATCGGAACACCAGGTCCCAACCCTTCCCTCCAAGCCGCGTGGGATCAATATAGGCGCCCGCCCAAAGCGCGCAAGTGCCGATGTTTCTTCGGGTTAGCTCACTTGAGTGTGCATCAGATGTGGACGCTAACCCCTGCGGCCGTCTGCCATTGCCGCGCCCGTCCACACGATGTGGAGTTGTGAATCAACAAAAAGGCAGGTTTGTGGAGGTTTGGGAGGTTGGGAAGGTTGGAGGAGGTTGTGCCCGATGCGATGCAACCTCCCGAACCTGCTTCAGCTTTCCAGTCCCACTTCGCAGTAGGTGAAGGGCTCGTCCGGTTGGCGGGGAAGGAACAACACGCCGGCGCCCCCTGTCGCGAACCATCCAGCCAAGAGCTGGGTCGAGCGGCCCGTGAGCGGCTCGCTGAACAGTGTCTGCAGCCAGCGGCGAATGTGGCGGAGCTCGGGGGCGCGGCGACCGAGCAGCGAGAGGATGGCGCCCAGGCCGAGCGTGGCGCGCAGAAAGTGCGCGATCGCGTGCACGCGCTGTGCGAAGATGTAGGCGCGCACGCCGGGCTCGTCGTACAGCAGCGTGCCCTCGTAGGGGTCGGCCGGCGGCGCGTCCATGCGGGGCCCAAAGTAGATGAACACGCGCTGGTCGCCGTCCTTGCGCTCGACGACGGCGGCGGACGCGTCGGAGCCGAGGCGGGCCGCGTGAATGAGGTCGTCCTGGGTGAGAATCCCCACCGCCCCGGTCCACTCGAGCGCGGCAAGCGCCTGGTCCAGTGGGCAGCCGACGCTATCGTCGTACGCCAGGAGGCGGGGGGCCTCTCCCGCACGCAGGAAGAAATGCGCAAGGGCGTCGGCGCGATCGTCGAAGGTGCGGCTCTGGCGCGAGGTTGCGGGAACCGTCATTGTGACATTATAACCAGGGCTTCCAGCGCCTGACAGAGGACCAGTGACGCATCGCTTGGCCGTGTTGTTGTGTATCGCCGCGACATCGCTCGGAGCGCAGGAGCCCGTGCCACCGCCCGCGGCTCCGCCCGACTCGGCGCCCGCGGAATCGACACCGCCGCCGCCGCCGCCGCCGCCGAGCCCCGAGCAGCAACGGTTCCTCGACGGCCTGCGCACGGCCACTCGCGGCATCGCCCAGCTCAAGGATGGTGTGAGCCGGGTCACGCGCGCCGAGGCTACGCGCAATCCCGTGGCGCAGCGACGCGCGGGTCGGTTGCTCGCCGGATTGTGCGGCTCGAGCCGCGGGTTCTTGCGGCGGGGTCGCCCGCAGATGAGTCCCGTGGTGTACGAGGATTCCGTCCAACTGAAGGCGCGACGGCTCGTCGCGCAGATGGACTCGGTTATCAAATACACGACGATCTGCGAGGACAGCGCGGGCGCGACGCCCAACTCGACCGCGGTCGCGCTCGGCAAGCGCATGAAGACCTACGACGCGGCGCTGCGGGATTTTCGTCTGGCGATCGGGCTGCCGGTGAAGGACGATACGTCGAAGAGTAGATGATGTGATACTGTCTCTATGGTGGCGCTAGCCCAGGCTCGACGGCGCAACCGTCAGAGCGCCCGACATTTACTCTATTGACAGGGGTACAGGTCGACCCTACCTTTGGCCCCGGTTCAAGCAATACGTGGCACCGTCACCGGTTTGTCTGCGCACCGCGAGGACCACTGGTCTCGCGGTTTTTGTTTGAGCCCGTCTCTGGTCGCGGTGACCAGGGTCGAACATCTCCGGGGCAGTGCCCCTTAGTGCTGAGGTTCAAACGGTATGGCAAAGGGTAAGGTGAAGTGGTTCAACGACGCGAAGGGCTTTGGCTTTATCGCGCAGGAGTCTGGTCCGGACGTGTTCGTCCACTTCACGGCGATCCAGGCTGAGGGCTTCCGCAGCCTCGCCGAAGGCGATACGGTCGAGTTCGAAGTCGCCCAGGGTCCGAAAGGCTTGCAGGCGCAAAACGTCCGCAAGGTCTGAACGACGCTGATCGCAGCTCGAGCGGGCTCGGGTACTCCCCGAGCCCGCTCTCGTTTCCGGCCCTTATATTGCCTCATGCGCTCGATCGTCGCGGCGCTCGTCGCCCTCTCGTTCGTGCCGGCCGGCGGCGTCGCCCAGATCCCGCCGACCGCTCCCGCCAAGCCCGCGGCGCCGCCGGCGGTCCCCGTGTATCGCGGCTTCACGCCAGGCATCAGTTACCGGGCGTTCACGGAGCGCGCCCGAGCGCTCGCCGACGGCGACATCCTGCGCTGCCAGACGTCCCCTCGGACGGCGCAGGTGATGGAGTGCGGCGTGGTGATCCGCGGCCCGGGCGACGCGGCGCGAACCTATCTCAGCGCGCATTTCGTCGAGGGCAACGCCGACGTCGTCGCGTTCTTCGACTCGGCGGGCTTCGGTGACAGGCGGGGCGTGCCGCTCGTCGACCGCACGAAGCAGGAGTTGACGCACCTGTTCGGCCGCCCTCGCCCGATCGGGAAGAGTGGCTGGGAATGGCGCTTCGGCCGGCGCGTCGTGCGGTTCAGCTGGCGCGGGCGGGGGACCGCCCGCTGGGTGTCCGTCACGCTCCTCGACCGGGACGTGATGGACCGGATCAGCGCGTACGTGAAGCGACCCACCCGGGGCAAGACCTAGCCCCCTCGGATCAGGCGCTCGGCCAGTTCGGACACGCCGCGGCCGCTGCCCAGCTGATCGAGCCAGCGCGGCGGGATCCCCGTTTCGCCGTCCCGCGCGCCCAGCAACGCCCCCGCCACCGCGGCGTTCGTGTCGGTGTCCCCACCAGCTTCGGCGAGGAAGATGAGCGCCTCCTCGAGCGACGGTCGGTGCACCGCGCACCAGAACGCGATTTCGACACAGTGCACGACATAGCCGGATTCCCCCGTCACCGCGATCGGCAGGTCGCTTTCCTGCTCCCATGGGACGCGCCGGATCGCCTCCACGAGCGCGCGCGGCGCGGTACCCTGGAGCCGGTGCAACACTTCTTCGACGAAATAGGGATTCCCGTGCAACAGCTCGCGCGCGGCGAGGTTCACCGCCGCGGCGCCCCACGTACACCGTTCGTCGGCGTGCGTGATGGCCGCCTGCTGGGTCGACACGCGGACCAGCTTGTCCACGTTGTCGTGATAGCGCAGGGCGACGGGGATGCAGCGCATCACGGCACCGTTGGACGCCGACCGGGGGCCGAGGGCGAGCCGGCCGGCCTCGAACGGCTCGGTGCCGTCCTCGATGAGTCGGAGGGCGCGCTGCGTCGTGAGACCGATGCCGCGACCGTCCAGCTTCATCCATTTCACCCAGCGCTCCGCGACGTCGTTCGCGTCGAAGTCGCCCTGCTCGGCGAGCGACGCGGCGAGGAGCAGGGCCATCGCCGCGTCGTCGTCGAACGGCGACCCCTCGGGGGGCGCCGCGAGATCGCGCACCCCTTGCGGGAACGCCTCACGGATCGCCGAGGCCGTGCCGAGCGTCTCGGTGGGCACGCCGAGCTGGTTGCCCACCACGAGCCCGAGCAACGCGCCGCGTGCCCGGGTCACCAACTGGAGATCGAGCGTGTCGCCCGAGTCGTCCGGCGTCAAAACGTCAGCACCACGACGCCGCTCGTCGGGGCGACGCGGGTCGCGAAGCCTTGTCGATCGACGTGCGGGCCCGTGTAGGGATGGGCGCTGTTGTAGGCGGCGATGACCGAGTTCTGGTAGAGGCGATAGTATCCGATGTGGACGCGCGCCGCGCCCTTCGACACCAGGCAGTTGCACCGCACCGCTGCGGCCGTGCCGGGATTCACCTCTACGGTGATGTCCGACGGGCTGGTGTTGGTGATCAGCGGCGCGAAGTACCGCTGACCGCCCGCCTCCGCGGTGACATTGGCGAGTCGCCGTCCGCGGACGCGCTCGAACTCGGGGAGGGGCGCTACGAGGAGCTCTCCAATCGGCGGGTTGCCGGGCCGGACGAGGCGCCAGCCGAGCTCGCCGCCTCCGATGCCCCACAGCCTGAGCCGAGCCGTGGCATCCGGCTCGACGGTGTCCACGGGAACACCGCCGCGCAGCACCTCGATCGGCTCGACGAGGGCGTTGTGCAGGTACCCGACCCCCGATCCAACATAGCCCGCGCGGCGCGCGAGCCAGGCCCCGACCATCAGGGCGGCGAGTCCGCCGGCCACCCACCAGCCGAGGCGCCCCGAGCCGCGGCGCACGCCGCCCGAGCGCCGGACCTGACGCTCCAAGGTCTGCGCGCCGACGAGCCGGCCGGACCCCGCCGCCCGGCCCGCGTCGAGTGCCGCCAGCACTGCCTCCGCGTTCTGGAAGCGGTCTTCGGGTTTCTTCGCGAGACACTTCACGATCACGGTCGAGAGCCAGCGCGGGATCTTGGCGTTGACGTCGCTTGCCACCGGAACGGGATCGGCGAGGTGCTTGCCCACGATCTCGGCGCTCGAGTCGCCGTCGTACGGCGGCGTGCCGGTCACCATCTGGTACAGCATGGCGCCGAACGCGTACAGGTCGCTCCGCCCGTCGAGCTTCGGCTGACCGAGGGCCTGCTCGGGGCTCATGTATTGCACGGTGCCGACCGTGAAGCCGGTGGCTGTCCTGGCGCCGGCGTCGCCCCCTCCCGGATCGAGCAGCTTGGCGATCCCGAAGTCCACGAGCAAGGCACGGCCCGTCTTCAGCTCGAGCATCACGTTGTCCGGCTTGATATCGCGGTGCACCAGGCCCTGGCCGTGGGCATGCGCCAGGGCCTGGAGGACCGGCTCGGCGATCGTGAGCGCCTCCGCGACGGCGTAGGGGCCGCGACGCCGCAGCGCGTCTGCGAGGGACTCGCCCTCTACGAACGGCATCACGTAGAACACCAATCCCTCGCCGTCGCCGGTGAAGTGGATCGGCAGGATAGCCGGGTGCTGCAAGCGAGCCAGCGCCTTCGCCTCCTGCCGGAAACGCGCCAGCATGCCGGGCGTCCAGGCGATCTCCGGGTGAAGCACCTTGCAGGCGAGGCGCCGCTCGAGATCCTTGTCCCACAGCTCGTACACCTCGGCGAAGCCGCCTCGACCGACCAGACGCTTCACCTCGTATTTGGGCCCGAGCGCGCCGGCGAGCCGCTCCGCCGTCGGAGCGGCGGGCGGACCGCCGGCGGGCGCTGGCGCCGCACGCTCGCCGGTGATCACCGTGGGCGACGGCGAGCCGCAGGCAGAGCAGAACGCCGCGCCCCGCGGGATCTCGGCGCGGCACGACGGGCATGTCAACTGGGTTGGCACGGCCCGTAAGATTCGTCCTCCGGCCGCCAGGGGCAATGGCCGTGCCGCCTGGGGGCGTAGCATGCTGCGCCCCTACATTAATTTTCCACCGATGCTCGCCCTCCGAATCCTCGTCGGTCTGGCGATGGCGTACACGGTACTCGTGTCGCTCGCCTGGCTGCTGCAAGAGCGGCTCGCCTTTCCGGCACCGCGCGCGAGTCTACCAGATCCCAACCGGGTAGGCGTCGAGAACGGCGAGCGGGTCGAGCTGGTCTCGAGCGACGGGACGAGACTCGTGGGGTGGTACCTGAAGGCAAAGGTTGTGGAGGATGGGGGAGGACGGGGGAGGACGGGGGAGGCTGACTCCGCTGGGAGCAACCTCCCCCAACCTCCCCCATCCTCCCCCGGCCTGCTCTGGTTTTACGGCAACGGCGAAACCGTCGCGGCCATCTGGCCGGTGGTGCGGGAGTTCCAGCCGCCTCAAACCGCGGTGCTGGTGGTGGATTACCCCGGCTATGGCGGCAGCGGCGGTCGGACGACGGAAGCGGGCCTGTACGCGGCCGCCGACGCTGCATACGCCGCGCTGGCGGCCCGCCCGGGCGTCGACCGGCAGCGCATCTACGTGTACGGCCGCTCGCTCGGCAGCGCAGTGGCGACGTACGCGGCGGCGCACCACCCGGTGGCCGGGCTGATCCTGGAATCGCCGTTCACGAGCGCCGCCGCCATGGCGCGGCACCTCTACGTGTTGCTTCCGACATTCATCCTCACGCTCCGCCTCGACAACATCGCCAACGTCAGCCGCATCCACTGCCCGATCCTGGTGTTTCACGGAGACGTCGATCGCCTCGTGCCGACCGCGATGGGCGTCGCGGTGGCGGCGGCAGCGGCGGGACCGGTCGAGGTGGTGCTGATCCACGGCGCGGGACACAACGAGACCTACGCCGTCGGCGGGCGGGAGTACCGCGATAAGATGTGGGAGTTCATCGGACGGACGGTCCGACCCTAGATCACCACGACGGGGACAATCCGGTGTCGGGTGGCTTCGAAGCGGCGCTCGGCGGCGTCCAGGGTGCCCAGTACGTCCTGGTCGTCAACGTCGGCGAACTTCACGCTCGGCGCGACGCGCCCCGTGAACCGGCGCACCGCCACCAGGGCCCGGGTCACTTCGCAACGGTCGACGTCGGCGTCGGTGTGCCCGGTGACGAGCAACTCCTCGAACAGCGGCAGGCTGCACTCCTCCCCCAGCACGTACAGGGACTCGAGGATCTTGGGTGCCAGGAACCGGCGCAGCAGCTGATCGCCGCGGATGCGCTCGAACAGGCGCACGAGCAGGTCGGCATGACCGGCGTAGTAGCGAGCGGCCTCCACGGCGGCCGCGACGAATGCATGGTGGGCACCCGGCGTCACGAGGTAGCGCTCGAACAGCGGCCACGCGCCTTCCGGGTGGCGCTCCGCCAGCGCGAGGAACGCGAAGTAGCGACGCGCGAGCGGCGCTTCCGTGTCGGCGATCACGGTGCGCAGTCCGGCGACGCCCCAGCGCGCGCCGACGAGCGCGGCGGCGGCGGCGTGCTGCCACCGCTCCAGCTCGGGAACGCGGAAGGTCACGAGATGCGGGTCGAGAAACGCGCGGCAGCGCTTCAGCACGGCGAGCAGACGACGGTCCACCTGGTGGAGCGCCGGCTCGAGCGCCGCGGTGTCGGTTTGTCGCGCGCGGCCGAGGGCTTCCCACGCAAGCCGGTCGACGTGCGCCGTCTCCCACGCCCGCTCGAAGGTCCGGGCATCGTGAGCCGCGAGCAACGACTCGAGGGCGCCGGCAAGGCGGTACAGTCCGCGCGACGGTTCCATCTGCACCAAAACTACGCCGCACCGGCACGCAGGCAAACCGCACTTGTCCACATCCGTCTGGAAAACCGGGTGGAAACCCTGTGGGCGGGTGGGGAATGTTGCCTTTCCCCACAGGCCAGCTTAACCTTGCCGCGCGCCCTGCCGACCGCAGTCATCCCGTTTTCCCGACGGAACTTGGAGGGCTCTCTGCGAAGGTCAGCTCTCGTGGGTGCCGCGCTCTGGCTGGCGGCGTGCTCCCGCCCCGGCGGCTCGATCGCGGTCGGTCTGGCGGGTCCCTTCTCCCAGCCGCAGGGCGCCTCAATGCTGCGGGCCGCTCAGCTCGCGGTGAACCAGATCAATGCCCAAGGAGGCGTGCGGGGCCGATCCCTCGAGCTGCGGATCGTTGATGACTCGGGGAGCGAGGATGTGGCGGTGCGGGTGGCAGAGAAGCTGTACGCCGACGCGGGCGTCGTGGCGGTGGTGGGGCACCTCAGCTCGAGCACCTCGATTGCGGCGGCACGCGTGTACGGCGGCGGCTTGACTCCCGTGCCGATGATCTCGCCGTCCGCGTCCAGTCCCGAGCTGTCCGGGATGAGTCCGTACGTGTTCCGGGTGTGCCCGAGCGACCTGCAGCATGGGCCGCACCTGGCTCGCGTCGCCTGGCAGACGCTCGGCGCCCGGCGGGCCGGGATCATCTACCTCAACAACGACTACGGGCGGGGCGTGCGCAGCACGTTCGCGGCGGAGTTCGCGCGTCTTGGGGGGGTGGTGATCGAAGCCGATCCCTACGTCCCTGCGACGCCGTCGCTCGAGCCGTACCTGTCGCGCATGCGCCGGTCGGGCGTGGATCTGCTGTTGCTCGCGGCCGAGCGCCCGGGGGCCGAGCTCGGGCTCCGAGAGATGCGCTCGCTCGAGGTGCGGTGGCCGGTGCTCGGTGGCGACCCACTCACGGGGATCGAGACGGACGGCGCGCTCGCGGAGGGCATGCGCGTGTCATCGGCCTATCTGCCCGACCGGCGGGACGAGCGCAACGTCGCCTTCGTGGAGCAGTATGGCCGCGCGTTTCCGGGTCAGCGGCCGGATCATCGGGGGGCGGGGGCCTACGATATCGTGCTGCTGCTGAGCCGAGCCATCGACAATGCAGGGGCCGACCGGCGCGCCGTCCGCGACTACCTGGCGCGCGTCGGGCGGGGCAAGGCGCCGTTCGAGGGCGTGACGGGCACGATTGCGTTCGACGCCAACGGGGACGTGCCGGAGAAAACGGTGGTGATCGGGGTGGTGCGGGACGGCCAGCTGGTGACGCAGGCAGAGCGGTGATGCGAGGTGTGTTCGACACCATCCGCGCACGCATCCTGATCGGGCTGATCCTGCTCATGGCCGGGCTCGTCATCACGGCGATCGCAGGGGCGAGCACGCTGCGACGGATGCGGTACTCCGTCGAAAACGAGCTCGAGGCGCTACGCACCTCGACCGAGGTGGGGAGCGGCCTGGTGACGAGCGTGCTCGAGGAGATCCGCGCCGCCGAGCAGTACCTCGCCTCGCCCGGGGACGACGCGCGGCGAGAGTTCCAAGCCACCGCGGAGGACGCCTTCCAGTACCAGCGGCGGCTGGACGCGCTCAGTGGGCTCGCCGTCGAAGACCGCTTGACGATCAACCGCCTGAAACAGCTGCACGCCGCGATCCAGACGGAGTACTCGATTGCCCACGCGCTGCGGGACCTGGGGCGCGATCAGGAGGCCGTGGCGCGGGCGTCGACGGTCCGGCCGCAGGCGACGGAGCTGACACGCCTGGTTCGTGACCTGTCCCGTCGGCAGGCGCAGAAGGCGGCGAAGACCGCGGCGCGGCTGACGGCGGACGCCGGCGCTCGGGAGCGCAACCTATGGGTGCTCGTCGTCGCCCTCGTGGTCGCTGGCCTCTTTCTCTCGCGCTATACCCTCCAGTCGGTGCAGGGGCCGCTGGGCCGGCTCGTCACGGCCGCCGAGCGGTTCGGTGCCGGGGACCTGCGTCCGGTCACCACGGGCGACATGCCCCGCGAATTCCGTGTGCTGGCGGACGCCATGCAGCGGATGGGCGACCGACTCCGCCAGATCGTGGGCGATGTGATCGGCGAGTCGGACCGCATCGCCAGCTCGGCAGGCGACCTGTCGGCGGTGAGCGAGCAGCTCGCGGCGTCGTCGAGCGAGGTGGCGACGGCGATGCTCGACATCGCGGGGGGCGCGGACACCCAGCGCACCGCGCTCGCGTCCATGGGCACGGACCTCGAGGCGCTCCGCACGGCCACGAGCGACATGGCGGACGCGGCAGAGCGCTCGGCGCAGCTCGGCGAGGAGATCCGGACCGTCGCAGAGCGCCATCGGGGTGACGTGGCTGCGGCGGGAACCGTGCTGCTCGACGTGCGGGAGGTGGTACAGACCACGTCCAAGCAGGTCGCCCAGCTGGGTGAGCTGGGCACCTCGATCGACGACTTCGTCGAGCTGATCAAACGCATCTCATCGCAGACCAACCTGCTGGCGCTGAACGCGGCGATCGAAGCGGCGCGAGCGGGCGAGCACGGTCGCGGCTTCGCGGTGGTGGCGGAGGAGGTGCGGCAGCTCGCCGACGAGTCCGCGCGCGCGGCGGAGGAGGTGACCCGCACCACGAGTCTGCTGCGCGAGCAGATGGAAGACGTCACGGCCACCATGGCCGCTGGGCAGGCGAAGGTGCGCGGCATCGAGTCCGTCGCGGAGGGAGCCGCGCGCGGCCTGGCGGAGATCGCCGCGGCGGTCGAGCTGGTGGAGCAGGCGGCGGGGCGCGTGCGCGTGGCCGCGCAGGCAAATCGCGAGACGACGACGCGGCTGCAGCAGCAGGCGGAGCAGGTGGGGAGCCGCGCCACGGCGCATGCGGCGAGCGCCGAGCAGGTCACCGCCGCGTCCCAGGAGCAGGGGGCGTCCACCCAGGAGATGGCGGCCGCGGCCGGGCATCTGCTGCAGGCGGCTGAGAAGCTGCGGGGCCTGGTGCGCGGGTTTCGGGTCTAGGGCCACCGTGGCGGATTGGGGCGGATCGAGCGCTGCCTCGCGGGCCAGCGCTTGCCGCGCCGTTCGCTCCGCCGCAGCGCGGAGCCCGAGTTGCGCCTTGGCGCCGAGCGCCGCCACGCCCCGGGCCCTGGGGTGCGCCGCGGCAAAGTCGGTGTAGGTCGCCACCGCGGCGTCGTAGCGATCCGCCTGCTCCTGGCACGCGCCGACCACGAGCGGCCCGAGCACGTTCTGGGGCTCGAGCGCGAGTCCCGCGCGCGCCACGACGATCGCGGTATCGCAGCGCCGGCCGGCGGCGAGCGCCGCCGCGAGCCGGAACCGCACGCCGGCGTCCTGGGGACGCTGCCGTGCCTGGCTCTCGAGTCCGGGAATCTCGGCGGGCGTGACCGCAGCTGGCCGGGGTGCGTGGGCGCACGCTGCCGCGAGCACCATCAGAAGGAGCGGGAGCTGCGGTTTCACCGCCGCGACTTCTTCTTCGCCGGCTTCTTCTTGGGCGGTGGTTTCGGCTTGGCGCCGCGGACGGGCTTGTGCTTGGATTTCAAGGGGCCATCGACATCCGCGAGCACCCGATCACCCTCTTCGGGACCGATCAGGCCGCGCCGCACCGCGTAGCGCACCAACTCGTCGGCATCGGCCAGGGTGAACTCGCCCACGCCAGCGGCGGCGCGGATGGCCTTGACGAGCGCGTCGGCCACGGGGCTGCGCAACACGCTCGCGATGCCGGGAAGGGCCTCGAGCAGCGAAGAGATCTGCGACCCGCCGAGCTCGGCTGGCATCGAACACGCTGCTCCGGCGCTAAGGGTCGCGCCAAGCTACATCGGCCCCTACACAGCGTCAAGGATTTTCGGAGGATTTTCGACCGAACTATCGCTGGGGCGCGCGGTTACGACGCTGACGCAAAGCCTGGACGAGGCCGCCCGGCGCCCGGCGGGAGATGGTGAGATCGGAGTGCGACAACAGCTCGCCCAGCACGCTGCGAGTCCTGGGGTCGAGCGGCATCTCGAAGCGCAGGTCGAGCTGATACTCCGCGTGATCGGGACCCTGGCCGGTCAGCGTGAAGCCCTGGGCTTCCGGCCGGGCGGCATCGACCTCGATCTGGGCGACGGGCTCGTAGGGTAAGCGTTCCATGCTGACCTCTGGGGGCAACCTCCAGGCTGCGTGAGAGATACGCCTCCTGCGGGAGGTGTCAAGGCCGCCCGGGGACCGTTGGCGCGCCTGCCATCTTCCAGGGGGGGCTACATTTCGGCTCTGGAGGAACTGCAGCCGTGGGACGACGCGGAATCAAGGAGTACCGGGCGCCGGAGGCGTTGGCGCTGATTGCAGCGGACCGGGGGCATGTCCCCTTGGTCTGCCCTTCCTGCGGGACGCGGTCGATCGTGCGCGTGCCGCGGCGTCGGGGCGCCAAGGCTACGCCGCTCGCGCCGGAGCGCATCACGCTCACGTGCCATGGCTGCGGCCGCCACGCCTCCTATATCGAGCGCGGGCCGGAAGCGCCGCGCGACGAAACGATGGACCCGCACAGCGTGCAGGTGTGACCTCCCCCGTGGCAGCGCGGGAGAAGGAGAGTGACGGGCAGCGTGGCTGGCGACGCGATACAAATGATGGGCACGATCACCGAAGTGCTCCCCAATACGACCTTCCGCGTGAAGCTCGAGAATGGGCACGAGGTGCTGGCGTACGTCAGCGGCAAGATGCGCAAGAATTACATCCGGATCCTGCAGGGGGATCGAGTCGCGGTGGACCTCTCTCCGTATGACCTGACGAGAGGGCGAATTACATACCGGTACAAATAAGGGCGTCGAGCAAAGACGTAGCACAAGGGCGTAACACAGAGACGTCACGCACAAAGGTAAGAGGCCGGGAGTGATTCCCCGGCCTCTCGACGTCTCTACGTGACGTTGTCGCGTGACGTCTCTACTTGACGCCTCCGCTGGACGCCGGTTTGCCCTCTAGTAGAACAGCATGAACCCACCGGAGAGGTCGATCTGCTTGGCGCTACCTCCAGTGTTGGTCCCCTCCTGCGTACCCTCCACCACGAGCTTCAGCGACCTTGTCCACTGGTGGTAGATGCCGGCTGTGTAGGAATACAGGTTCGATATCACAGCCGTGTTGCCGTCGCCGGTCTCGTTGTTGACAAGCCGGCTGAAGCCCCAGCTCCCGCCGAGGGTGGTCTTCGGGCTCACCTTGTACGTGAGTTGAACGTATCCACCGTCCGACTTGCGCAGATCCGTGCCATTCCCCGCGACTTCGCCACCCGAGAACAGCAGGGTCGTTCCGAGGCCCTTGCCAATGTAGCCGGTCACGACAACCGATAGGTCGGACATGCCGGCCTTAATGCCGGCCGTGCCGCCGAACGAGCTGGCGGTGTTGCCGGCTGTGGGCGCGTCGGACGTGCTCTGCCACAGGCCGCCGACCCAGAACATATAGTTGTTCTTGCCGGACTTCTGGTTGTAGGTGAATTCTCCCTCGAGGCGCGGAATCTTGGTGAAGTTGTACGCGCCGTTTCCCGCTTCGAGCACGCTGGGCTGGAACAAGCCGATGCTGAGCTGCGACCGCCCGGGCTTGGTGCTGTAGGTCACCTGAGAGACGAAGTTCGGATAGAGGTAGCCGTACCCGATGCGGCCCAGGGTCGTCCCACCGCCCTGCCCACCGCCGATGCCGACCGCGCCGACGCCGAACAGCGTCATGTCGTTGAGGATATTCTGACGGCTGAAGACGCCCAGCTCGCGACCGGCCAGGATCTGCCCACCATTCTTGAAGCCGACCGTCAGGTACACCTGACGCATGTCGATCTGCGCGCCGGCTTGCGTGCCGTTGCCGAAGTTGTCGTGGACGGCCGCATTGTTGATCTGCGGGGCGAACCCGAAGTGAACGGCGAGTTTCATGCCCGCTTCTGTGCCCCTGGCTTCGAACGTCGCGAAGGAGGGTAGCAACCCGGTACGGACGCTGGAATTCGCCGGACCGCTGTTGTTCACCTTCGTGAACGACCAGAAGGCGTTTACGTTCCCCGAAAACTGGAACGCCCACCCGTTGGACATCTGCATCGTCAGGCCTTGCGCGCCGGCCGTCGCCGAGACGCCCAGCGCCAAGCCCAACAACAACAGCGTGAGACGCTTCATACGAGATTCCCTCCTTGGGAGTTTACCTGGCCAATCCTACCGCTCGTGCCCTCGAGGCGCCACCTGCAACTGCCCGGCGCCAGGTACAGCCGAGTGGGAACGTGGTCCTCCCACCAGTACAGACTCGTCTGGCTTCTCACCTACAGGGGTGTGACTAAAAGGACAGCGGAGCCCACCTCCTTGAGAGCGAGTTGATCGTGCTGCGCCGCGCCGCCGCGCCGACCGCACCAGGCCACGCCAGCGTCCGCTCCGCACTCCCCGCTCCCGCGAGACTTAGGGTGGCCCCGCAGGAGTGGCCGCCAACGACGGCTTCCGAATTGAGCCCGAAACCTCGAAGCGAACCCACATGCCGGCCGCCCCATGGCCCGGAACCCCGCAAAATATTAGGTAGGACCCCCCCTTATCCGCAATAAAGCGCAGGTCATCCGTCTGCTCCGAGATCAGCCCTTGGTCCAGCCGCAGCGTGAACGCGCGCGGGAAGGCGGGTGCAACTGGCCCTGTGGGAAGGGGATGCGTGTCCGCGATGACCTCGGCGGAATGGGGAAGCATCCCGTCGTGATTCCGGAAATGCATCACGACCGTCCACCCCAGCGGCACCGTGAGCGTCAGCCCGCCGTCTCGGAACCCGTTGAAGTTGAGGGCGCCGTTGAGACCCGTTAGGCCCGCCACCAGCTGGAAGGTGACCGTCTTGGTTACGGTATCGACCTGCAGCCACGACTGATCAACCGCCTGCGTGGGCGCGGCCGTACCGCCCTGTGCGCGAGCCACGACCGGCTCCGCCACGGCCACTGCCACGAGGCCAGCGACCGACAACGCCTTCACCACCGAATCCCTCGTCGCAGGAGTAAGAACGTGGCGAAGCTACTAGCCCGTCCCGGGAGGCGGAAGAGCGTGAATCTGACGACACCCCTGTACTGTGGCGCACCAGCGACAGGCATGGCACGTGGGAGCCTCAGGTTTATCGTAGCATTCCCCGACGGCCGCTGACGTGCCTGGCATCCTCCTTGCGAGAACAGAAACTGCAGCTCGTTTGGGCCGCCGGTGGAGAGCCAGCTGCGAGACGGCGCTCCAGTCCGAGAGGGTAGGCGCAGCGTACGAGGATGGCCTTGCATGTACTCCAAGTCCAGCGTCACGGGTTTCGGCCGCGTCGTTGAGTGGTTGCTGGCTCTGGGGCTGTACCGGTTGGTGCGCAGCGCGATGTTCGTGCTGCTTCTGACCGCCGCCGCTTGTGTTCACTCCCGCAAAGCCGCGCTCGAGCGGGTTCCGCTGGTTGCAGCAGGGCAACGCCCCCTCGCCCTGCGACTCGCCGGGGCAGATCTGGTGGTGCCCGCCACGCTCGCGAAGACCGAGCGCGATTGGCGCTACGAAGAGCCCTGCGGCGTGTTTCGCAGTCTCTTGTACGGCTGCGCCGACATCCCGAAGGCGTACCAGGCGACGTTGCGCCGGGGCGCCAAGACCTGGCCGGTCTTCTACTTCAAGACGGGCGACCTGCCGCACCCCGCCGTGGGCGACTCGGCGGTCTGGCTCCTCCGCCAGGGCGCCGTGTACCGCCTCACGGAGTGCGCGCAGCGGCGCGGGATGACTTCGGCGTACTGCGGCTACGACTTCGCCTACGTGGTTGAGTCCGACGATGACGTGCTCCCGGCGGCCCAGTGGCAACAGGTCAGCGCGTTGCTCCACACGCTCGGAGAGGGTTCCGTGCAGCAGCCTTGAAAGGATCGAGCCGGCGCACGACCAATACCACCGTGCGCCGGCTCCCGGCTTAGGTCGTTACATGCCCGCCTTCGGCAGTCCGAAGACGAAGACCGAGTTACCCAGCGGGTAGCTGATCTGGAAGTTGCCGCCTGCCGCCACGGCGATGAACTGCTCGCCGTCGACCTCGAACACCGAGGGCGCCGCGTTCACGCCCGCGCCGCAGTTGAACTTCCACAGGACCGCGCCGGTCTTGGCGTCGTAGGCCTTGAACCAGCCGTTGCCCTCGCCGGTGAACACCAGGCCGCCCGCCGTGGCGGTCGCGCCGCCCATCATCGGCAGGTCGGTCTTCACCGTCCACGCGATCTTGCCGGTGTTCAGGTCGATCGCGTTGACGTTGCCGTACTCACCGGAATAGCCGCCCTTGTCGTCCGGAACCCGGATGAACGCGCTGCCCAGCCACAGCCGGCCGTTCTCCCACGGCGCATAGTGGACCTTGTAGTGCATCGGCTGGTGCAGGCCCACCGTGTACGCGTAGGCGAGGTCGGGATGAACGGCGATGGGCGACCACTCCTGGCCGCCGTTGGCGCCCGGAAGCATGAACACACCCTCGGCCGTCGGCTGGGTGTACATGTTCTGCTGCGGCACGAACGCCGCTGAGCGGCGGATCAGCTTGCCGGTCGCCGCGTCGAGGACGTAGACGAAGCCGGTCTTGCCCGCCTCCACGACGGCCTTCTTGCCGCCGACCATGGCGATCACCGGGGGACTCACGGCGTCCAGGTCCCACACGTCGTGCGGCACTTCCTGGTAGCCCCATTTGAACTCGCCGTTCGTCGCATTGATCGCCACGATGCTTTCGGTCCACAAGTTGTCGCCCGGGCGGATCGAGCCGTCCAGGTCGGGGGAGGGGTTACCGATGGCGACGAACAGGGTCTTGGAAGCGTCGTCGTACGCGGGCGTCATCCACATCGAGCCGCCGCCGGTCTTCCAGGCGTCGGCGTACTTGGCGGAGTCGGCCTTTTCCTTGGCGATGTCGCGCTTCAGGTCGTCGCCCTCCCAGGTCGTCTTCGACCACTTGCCCCACCAGCCGCCGTGCTGCGGATCGGGCAGCGTGTACCACGTCCAGACCGGCGCCCCGCTCGCCGCAGTGAACGCCTTCACGTAGCCACGGATGCCGTACTCGGCGCCCGACGTGCCGATGATCACGTTGTCGCCGATCACGAGCGGCGCCATCGTTTCGGTATATCCGGCGGCGGGACCATCCCCCACCTTCACCTCCCACTTCACCTTGCCGGTGGTCGCATCGAGGGCCACGAGGTTGTCGTCGAGCGTGCCGAGGAACACCGATCCGCCCGAAACGGCGACGCCGCGATTGTTGGGGCCGCAGCAGGCCGTCGCGACCGGATCGTTCTTGTGCGTGTACTCCCACAACATCTTCTGCGTCCGCAGGTCGAAGGCGCGCACGATGTTGTTGGGCGTCG
>DATHGL010000388.1:0-4022 GCA_035317625.1 Gemmatimonadales bacterium
GAGCTCGAGTCGGCCTTCCTGTACGAGGACACGCCCGACCAGCGGCGCGCATCCGAGGAGGTCAAGCGCGACCTGGAGCGCGCTCGACCGATGGATCGCCTGCTGGTGGGCGACGTGGGGTACGGCAAGACGGAAGTGGCGCTGCGCGCCGCGTTCAAGGCGGTCCAAGCGGGCAAGCAGGTCGCGGTGCTCGTGCCTACGACCATTCTCGCGGAGCAGCATGGGCGCACATTCCGCGAGCGGTTGGCGGACTATCCCGTGCGGGTGGAAGTACTGTCCCGGTTCCGGAGCCCGAAGGACGCCAGAGAAACGACGCGGCGGCTCGAGACGGGCGAAGTGGACGTGGTGATCGGGACGCACCGCCTGCTGTCGCGCGACGTGAGGTTTCACGATCTCGGTCTCCTCATTGTGGACGAGGAGCACCGCTTCGGCGTGCGGCACAAGGAGCGGCTCAAGGCGTTGAAGCTGGCCGTCGACGTGCTGACGCTCACGGCGACCCCGATTCCTCGCACCCTGCACCTGTCGCTCGCCGGGTTGCGCGATCTCACGTTGCTCG
The DNA here is from genome assembly GCA_035317625.1 of Gemmatimonadales bacterium. Classification (GTDB taxonomy): domain Bacteria; phylum Gemmatimonadota; class Gemmatimonadetes; order Gemmatimonadales; family GWC2-71-9; genus AG41. The sequence goes on from DATHGL010000388.1 coordinate 557, forward strand.
AGACGCCCCCCAAGGACCGTTCCCCGGTGCTCACGTTCATCGAGCCGTGGGACGACGGCCTGATCGAAGAAGCGCTTGCGCGGGAACTGGACCGTGCGGGGCAGGTGTACTTCGTGCACAACCGCATCGAGACGATCGACACGATCGCGGAGCGGGTGCGGACGCTCGCCCCGCCACGGGCCCGCATCGCGGTCGCCCACGGCAAGTTGAAGGAGGCGGCCCTCGACGACGTCATGGCCCGGTTCGTCCGCGGCGAGGTGGACATTCTCGTGTCCACGATGATCGTCGAATCGGGGCTGGACGTGGCGAACGCGAACACGATGATCGTGAATCGCGCGGACGATCTGGGCCTGGCGCAGTTGTACCAGCTGCGGGGCCGCGTTGGCCGCAGCCATCGGCGCGCGTATTGCTACCTGCTCGTTCCCGACGTGGTGGACCCCGAGGCGGAGGAGCGGCTCCGCGTGCTGGAGCATCACACGGATCTCGGCTCGGGCTACCGGATCGCGCTGCGCGATCTCGAGCTGCGCGGTGCGGGCGAGCTGCTCGGCGCCGCACAGTCAGGCGACGCGCAGGCGGTCGGGTTCGACACGTACCTGCGCTGGTTGGCGGAGACGGTCACCGCCCTGAAATCGGGGACCGAGGAAAAGGGAACGGGGAAAGGCGTTCCCCCGGAGGTGATCCTGGATTTGCCGGCGCATCTCGCCGACGCGTACGTCCCCGACGAAGCTGTGAAACTGGAGTTGTACCGGCGGCTGGCGCGGGCCGAAGCGCCGAGCGAGATTCAAGCGGTGCGAGAGGAATTGCGCGATCGGTTCGGGCCGCTACCCGACGACGCGCAGCGCCTGCTCCTCGTATCCGAGCTCCGCGCGCTCGGCGCCCGCCTGGGGCTCGAGACGGTCTTCGTCAAGGGCGACGAGGCGCGGCTCACGTTTGCGCGAGATGCAAGCCCGCGCCTGGCCGGTCTGACGGCGGCGCTGGATGCCGTGCAGTTCGAAGCCGAGGTCCGGCGCGCGGCGCCCCTTTCCCTGCGACTCCGAAGGCTCGGCGGCGAGGCAATCGGGCCCGGACTGGTCCGGGCCCTCACGGCGGTGCTCGCGGACGTCCACCACTAAGGAGACGGCATGCGACGGCTGGGTGTGATCGTCATGGCGCTGGCGCTGGCGGCGTGCACGGCCTTGCGGGATGCGTTTTCGGCGCACGCGCAGGTCGCCGGCACCGCCGCCGGGCAGACGCTGACGGTCGAACGCCTCGCGAACCTGGTGGGGCACGCATCGCGGATCCCCGTCCGGCCCGACGTCCTGACCGGGCTCGCGAACGTGTACCTGGATTACGCCGTGTTGGCGGTGCACCTCGGTCGCGCACGCGACCTGCACGACTCGGCGCTGGTGCTCGCCGCGGAGTGGCCGCTGGTGGCGCAGCTCAAGTGGGAGCGCTACCACGACCGGCTGCTCCGCGCACGCGGCAAGCTGACGCCCGTCCAGGCGGACTCGGCGTTTGAGGCGGGCACGGTACGGTTGTTCCAGCACATTCTCATCAGGATCCCGCAGAGCGCGGTCCCGCTGGTGGAGCGGCAGAAGCAGCAGGAGGCCGAAAAGCTCTTGTGGCAGGCCGCCGCGCAGCGCGGCTTCAACTTCGCGCGGCTGGCCAGTCGCTACTCGGAGGACCCCGGCTCGAAGGCCCGGGGCGGCTACCTCCCGGCGGCGCCCCGCGGGCAGTTCGTGCCCGCGTTCGACAGTGCCGCGTGGCTGCTCCCGCCGGGGGCGATGAGCGGGGTCGTGCGCACGTCGTTCGGCTTCCACATCATCCGCCGGCCGCCGCTCGCGGAGGTGCGGGACTCGTTCCGCGTGGATCTCGAGAGCTCCCGTACCAACCAGTTCGACTCCCTCTACCTGGACAGCCTGGCCAAGCAGCGGAAGCTGAAGATCGAGTCCGGCGCGCCCGCGTTGGTGCGCCAGGCCGTGCCGCAGATCGCCACGGCGCGCGACGACCGCCGGACGCTCGCCACCTATCGCGGCGGTACGTTCCGGGTGCAGGACTTGGCCCGGTGGCTGCTGGCGCTCGACCCGAACGATGTGCGCGGGATTTCCAGCGCGAGCCCAGCCCAGCTGACCCAGTTCGTGAAGCTGCTGGCGCAGCGTGACATGCTGCTCCAGGAAGTGGACGCAGCCGGGGTGCAACTCACGCCCGACGACTGGCGACAGGTGCGCACCGAGCACGATGCCTCCATCGCGCGGCTCGAGGGCCTCCTCGGGCTCACACCCGCGATGCTCAAGGACTCGGCGCCAACCCCCGACGCGCGGGTGCAGCTCGCCATGACGCATGTGAACCGGTACGTCGACCAGACGGTCACGCAGGCCACGGCGCCCTTCTATCCCGTGCCGCCGTTCCTCGCCGGAGCGTTGCGCGAGGGCGAGCCATGGTCGCTCAACGAGGCAGGAATCGCCCGGGCGCTCGAGGCGGCTCAAGCGATCCGCGCTGCCGATACGGCGGGCCGCGCGGCGTCCCCGCCGACGGGTCTCAAACGGGCTCCCGGGCCGCCGCCCGTCGCCCCGGACGCCCGTCAGCAGGCCCCGCGCTAGATGCGCGCGCTCGTCCTGACGGTCGTCGCCGCGGGCTGCGCCGCCCTGCCGTGGTCCCCCGCGGCGGCTCAAGGCCGTGCCGCGTCGGACCGCCCGGTGGACCGGATCGTGGCCATCATTGGGACGAAGCCGATCCTCGCGTCGCAAGTGGAGGAGCAAGTCGTGCTGGCACAGTCGCAGGGAGCGAAGGTGCCGGAGGACTCGGCGGGGCGCGACGCGACGCGGCGTCAGATCCTGGCGCAGATGGTGGACGAGGAGCTGTTGGTGCAGCAGGCAGAGCGGGATACCACCATCAAGGTGACGGAACAGGAGGTGCAGGACGCCGTGGAGCAGACGGTGCAAAACGTGCGCAAGCAGTTCGCGTCGATCACGGAGTTTCACTCCCAGTTGCGTGCGGCGGGGTTCGTGTCGGAGGAAGAATGGCGCCGCTGGCTGGCCGACCAGCAGCGCCGCTCGATCCTGCAGCAGCGGTTGATCGAGGCGCTGAAGCAGAAGGGCAAGCTGCGGCCGATCCCGCCCACCGACGCCGAGATGCGCGAGTTCTGGGAAGGAAACCGGGGGCAGCAACCCAAACGGCCCGCGGCCATCTCGTTCCGTCAGATCGTGATCGTCCCGAAGCCCGACTCAGCGGCGAGCGCCCGCGGGCTGCAGCTCGCGGAGTCGCTGGTGGCGGCCATACGCCGGGGCGCCAGTTTCGCCGAGGTGGCGAAGAAGTATTCGGCAGACAGCGTGTCACGCGAGCAGGGAGGCGAGCTGGGCTGGTTTCGCCGGGGCGTGATGGTCAAGGAGTTCGAAGACGTCGCGTTCCGCCTGCGGCCCGGGCAGGTCTCCGACCCGGTGCCGACCGAGTTCGGCTTCCACATCATCCAGGTGGAGCGCGCGCAGCC
>DATHGL010000389.1:0-8919 GCA_035317625.1 Gemmatimonadales bacterium
TCTCGAGCAGCCGCCGTTCGGGCAGGCGGTGGGGTATAATAGGGGATGAACGCGGGGACCAAGTTCGCCATCGGGGCCGTGTTGATCGTCGGCTCGGTCGGGTACCTCATGGCGTCCGGCGTGAAGGAGACGGGGCAGTACTTCCTCACGCCAACGGAGCTCACCCAGAAGATCGCGGTCGATCCCTCCTTTTATAACGTGGGGATGAAGGTCGGCGCCCACGTGGTGCGGGGGACCGTCTCGAAGGACGTCGCCACCCAGACGCTGCGCTTCCAAGTGACCGACGGGAGCGCCCGCTACCCGGTCGTGTTTCACGGCCTGCCGCCCGACACCTTCAACGACAGCGTCGAGGTCGTGGTGGAGGGGCGGCTGCAGAAGGACGGCGTGATCTACGCGACCAACGTGCTCGCGAAATGCGGGTCGCGCTACGAAGCAGTGCCCAAGGCGTAGATGACCATCCTCGGCACGCTGGCTCTCTGGCTCGCCTTCCTGGTCGGCGTCTGGGGGGCGTTGGCGGGGATCGTGGGAGGGCTCCGCGACCGGCGGGATCTCCAGCGGAGCGCCCAGCACGCACTGTTCACGATGTGCGCGGCGCTCGCGGTCGCGGTGTTCTCGCTCGAGTGGGCGCTGTTCCACCACGATTTCAACGTCGAATACGTCGCCGCCTACACCAGCCGTAACCTCCCGATCTTCTACACGTGGTCGGCGCTCTACGCCGGCCAGAAAGGGAGCCTGCTGTTCTGGGCCAGCGTGCTGTCGGTGTTCGGATCGCTCGCGCTCGTGCTCACCCCGCGGCACCAGCGCGCCCTCCTCCCGTACGTGGCCGGCGTGGTGTGCCTCGTCGCGGCCTTCTTCGTTTCCGTGATGCTGTTCGGGCAAGCCAGTCCGTTCCAGCGCCTCCCCTACACCCCACTCGACGGGAACGGTCTCAACCCGCAGCTCCAGAATCCCGGGATGGTGTTCCACCCGCCGATGCTGTACCTCGGGTACATCTCGATCACCATCCCGTTCGCGTTCGCGATCGCGGCGCTGCTCTCCAAGAAGCTCGACACGGACTGGCTCGTCGCCATCCGCAAGTGGACCCTGCTCTCGTGGCTGTTCCTCTCGATCGGGATCTGTCTCGGGATGTGGTGGGCCTACGTCGAGCTCGGGTGGGGCGGGTACTGGGCCTGGGACCCGGTGGAGAACGCGTCCCTCCTGCCGTGGCTCACGATGACCGCGTTCCTCCACTCCGTCATGATCCAGGAGAAGCGCGGGATGCTGAAGAAGTGGAACCTGGCGCTGATCATCGGATCGTGGCTGTTGTCGATCTTCGGCACGTTCATCACGCGCTCGGGCGTGATCTCGAGTGTGCACTCGTTCACTCAGTCGAACGTCGGCTACTTTTTCCTCGCGTTCCTCATCGTCGCCGGGACCGCGAGCTTCGCGCTGTACGCCACCCGGCTGCCCCTGCTCACGGCGGAAGCGCGGCTCGAATCGATGGTAAGCCGCGAAGCAAGCTTCCTGTTCAACAACCTGCTGCTGATCGGAGTGGCCTTCTCGGTGCTGTGGGGCACGTTGTTCCCGATCCTCTCGGAGCTGGTGCAGGGGACCAAGGTCACCGTCGGGCCGCCGTTCTTCAACCAGGTGAACATCCCGCTCGGACTCGCGCTCCTCGCGCTCACCGGCATCGGACCGCTGATCGCGTGGCGCCGCGCCTCGGTGCCGAACCTGAGGCGCCAGTTCGCGGTGCCCACGACGGTCGGCGTGTTCACGGTCCTGGTGCTCCTCGTGGCTGGGATGCGCGACGTGTACGCCGTGATGGCCATCGGGCTGGGCGGGTTCGTCGTGGGAACCGTGGTGCAAGAGTTCGCGCGTGGCGCGCGCGCCCGCCACCGTCAGTACGGGGAGGGTTACGCCCTGGCGCTCGGCCGGCTGCTGGCACGCAACCGGCGGCGCTACGGCGGCTACATCGTGCACACCGGGATCGTCATCCTGTTCATCGCCTTCAGCGGGATGGCGTTCAAGACCGAGACCCAGGCGACTCTGCGCCCCGGCGAGTCCGCGTCGCTCCGCAGCCCGTACGGGTGGACCTACCGGCTCACCCACCTCGGGATCTCGCAATACGATGCGCTCAATCGCCAGGTGACCGCCGCGACGGTGGACGTGACCCGCAACGGCAAGTCGCTCGGCGTGCTCACCACCGAGAAGCGCCAGCATGTGGACGCGCTGGGCCGGCCGACGTTCCAGCCGTCCACCGAGGTCGGCATCCGCAGCGACCTGCGCGAGGATCTGTACATCGTCCTGGCCGGCGTGGTGAACGGCACCGAGCAGGCGGTGTTTCGCTTCACGATCAACCCGCTCGTCTGGTGGGTGTGGTACGGCGGGCTGGTGTTGGCGCTCGGCGGACTGATCGTGATGTGGCCGGGGGGCTCGCCGGCCGCAAAACGAGTGCAAGCCGGATATTCGGTGCGCTTGGTTGGGGAAGAACCGTGAGGCGACGCTACGACGCCACGTTGTACGTCGACCGGCGTGAGTTCCTGACGCTCGGTGCGGGGACTTTTCTTGGCGTCGTAGCGTCGTGGCGTCGTACAACGCAGCAACCGGATTCCCTCCCGGGCACCGGCCCCGCCGGCCGCCTCTGGGACCCGGCGCGCGCGGGGAGGCCCCTCGAGCCCGTCACCGCCGCCGACAACGACGCCGCCCTCCAGGCGATCGAAAAGCAGCTCCGCTGCACCTGCGGGTGCAATCTCGACGTCTACACCTGCCGCACGACGGACTTCACCTGCGCCGTCAGCCCGGCCATGCACCAGCGCGTGCTCACCTTGGCCGCGCGGGGGCAGACGGGCCCGCAGATCGTGGATCAGTTCGTGCGCGAGAACGGCGTCGCGATCCTCATGGCACCGCCCAAACGCGGCTTCAACTTGGCGGGCTACTTCGTTCCCTCCCTTCTGATCGTCACGGCGGGCGTCGTGCTGACACTGGTACTGCGCCGCTGGACGCGGGCCACGCCGACGCCGAACGCGACATCGCCGCTCGCCGGCACCCCTGGCACGCCGGAAGAGCTCGAGCGCCTGCGCCAAGAGCTCGACCGGCTGTCCGTTTGACTCCTCTGCTCGAGCTGGTGGTGGGGGTCCTGCTCGCCGCGGGGGCGGTGTTCTTCGTCCTCCGACCGATCTGGCGACCCGAGGGGGAAGACGGGAATCGGGAAACGGGAAACGTGAGTGAGGGGGAGGACCCGGAAGACGACTTCAGTCCCCGCGCCGTTGCGCTGCGGGCGCTGAAAGAGATCGAATTCGATCGCGCCACGGGGAAGCTCTCGGACGGCGACTACGATGCCCTGAAAACCAAATACACGACGGAAGCCCTGGCTGTTCTCCGGGCCGAACAGCCGGGAGGCGGGAGCCGGGAGGCGGGAGGGATCGGCGCGGCGGCCTCTCCCGTCTCCCGTCTCCCGGCTCCCGGTTGCCCCACCCACGGTCCCCGCCCCGAATCGGGCGCCGAGTTCTGCTCCGAATGCGGTCGCCGCCTCGGCTGGGCGCCGGGCTACTGCGCCCGCTGCGGTACCTCGCTCGAGCGGGAGGCGCAGTACTGTCATTCGTGTGGAGCGCGCGTCGCGGCGTGAGCCAGCGCACTTGACGTCAAGGCGGTCGCCGTCCTAGACTGAGTACCAAGAAGAGAGGATTCTCGGCCCCGTTGCGCCCGCATGCGGCTCGACGGGGCATTTCTTTGCGCAGCTTGGGGGATCATGTCGTCCAACGCGCCGCTCCACCTCCCGCCCTCCCGGATCAAGCTGCTGATCGCAGACGATCGCTGGGTCGTGCGCGAAGGCCTGAAGCGCATGATCGCGCAATGCCCCGACATGAAGGTCGTTGGTGAGGCGGCGATCCGGGACGAGGTGCTCGAGCATCTGCAACCCACCGAGGTCGACGTGATGCTATTGGACGCGTGGCTCGGCGGCCCAAAGATGCGGGGACTGATCCGCGAGGTCAGGCGCCGCCACGCCCGGTGCCGCGTGCTCGTGTTGAACGTCCACGGGCGAGACCCGGATGCCCTGCGCCTGCTGGGGACAGGGGCCGCGGGATACCTCGGCAAAGACCATTCGCGTGAGCAGCTCATCGACGCGATTCGGCAGGTGGCGCGCGGCGCATCCTACGTGAGCCCTTCGCTCGCCAGTCGGCTCCTCTCCGCCCTCCGAGGCGGCGGGAGAAGGCCCCGGCACGCGACGCTCTCAGACCGCGAATACCAGGTCCTGTACCTGTTCGGCTCCGGAATCCCCTTCAAGCAAATCGCCGCTGAGCTCGGAGTGAGCCCCAAGACGGTGAGCACGTATCGGAGCCGCATCCTCGACAAGCTCAACTTAAAGACCAACGCGGAGATGATCCGCTACGCGATCGAGCACCGCCTCCTGCCCTCGTCAACGGCTGCGCCCGCTCGGCGTCAGAAAAGTCCTACAGATCGCTCGGCCGGATTCTGACGCAGCGCGTCGGACATGTTCCAGTAGCGACGCGCTGCCAATCGCTTCACGGTTCGCCGTCCGCTGCCTCACATCGAAGCGCGCGGGCATCGCTGCGTTCCTGCGACGTGGCCGCGCAGCCTCACGGCACCCGCCTTGCCATCTACGCGGAGCGTCCAAGTTCGCCCGAGTCCATGACTCTGAGGAAGGAGCTTACCGCAATGGCAATTCGAACGAATGCGGCGCTTGGCACTGGGCTGCTCGCCGCCGCAGTACTCACCCTCGGCTGCTCGGAGCGCTCGACTCCACTGACGGCAGTGCTCGCAGACGTCAGCGCGTCGTCCGCCAGCCACGCGACGAGCTACAGCGGTCGCGCCACCGTGCTGCAGGCCACCGTGTCTGGCTTTCCCCGGGTGGTGCTGGCCGACGCCGGCCCCCTGCCGCGCTCGGGTGGTGCCGAGGAAGCGTCGCTCCTGAACGCGAGCGTGCCGGACCTGCTGACGGCCGAGGTGTTGCACGCGTCCACGGTGGGTAAAGGCAACGCGAGCCGCTCCGAGGCGTCAGTGGCTGAGGTCTCGTTGACGGTCCCCGGCGCTGCGGTTTCGGCCGGCCTGCTCCAGGCGCGCGCCGCTGCCGTCTGCGGCGACGGCGGGGCGACGGCGAGCGGTAACTCCGAGATTACGGCGCTGTCCGTGAACGGCCAAACCATCACGATCACGGGTGCGCCCAACCAGACAGTGCCGTTGCCGGTCGGGGAGATCATCATCAACGAGCAAACGAGCGCCGGGCCGGGAGATATCACCGTCAACGCGCTCCATGTCATCGTGCCTGGGGTCGCGGACGTGATCGTTTCCTCCGCGCACGCCGACATCACCTGCCAGCCGACCCCGCCCGCGCCCGGCTGCAGCGGGGCGGATTTCGCCACCGGCGGCGGCTGGATCACGGGCACGCCCTCCGGCGCCAGGGCAAACTTCGGCGTCGCGGGCGGGATCAAGCAGGGGCAGTTCTGGGGCCACTTGACCTACATCGACCACGGCCCGAGCGGACCGCGGGTGAAAGGCACTGGCGTGACCGCCTACAGGGTAGTGAACGCGACGACGCGCCACATCGAGGGTACCGCTCAGGTGAATGACCAGGACGGGTTCACGTATCAGGCGGACGTGGTGGACAACGGCGAGCCCGGGCGCAGCGATACCCTCAGGCTCCACCTGTCCAGCGGCTACGACGCATCGGGCACCCTGGCTGGTGGGAACATCCAGTTGCACGTATCCGGTTGCCAGTAACCCAAACCACGCTGCGCGGGCGGGCGATCCTGACGGGTCGTCCGCCCAGCGCGTGACAGCTCTCACACCTTAACATCGTCCACGGGTTGGCGTCTGTATCGCTCGGAGTGCGGATCGACGCTCCAAACTTCGACAGGAGACGCGCATCCATGCGCACCACCGTTCAGCTCACGCTGGCCGCCGCTCTCATTGGGCTCGTGGCCGTCGCCTGCGGCGAGGGCACGGCGCCCGCATCCGACCAGGCTCAAGTTCTCGCCGCCGAGGTGGAGCAGCTCGGCGCCATGGTGGACGCGGACTTCGGCGCCTTGGGCGCGACGGCCACCGCCGCAGCCGCGGGGGCCGGGGTCCCGGCCGAGCGCGTCGCGGCTGCCGACACGGCGCCGTCCTTCTGGGGACGGCTCCGCACGGTGCGCGGCGGCCCGCGGCCCCTCTATCATCGTGACGTGACGATTCAGGGCGACACGGCGCGGGTGCAGCACGACGTCACCTTCGCCGGTCTGTTCCTGGTGGACACGAGCGCCGACGGGCTGTTCAACCCGACGTCCAAGCCCTTGGCCGACCAGATGACGCAGCACACCGTGCTGGTCCGCGATGCGTCGCGGCCGCGCGGGTGGCGCGTGGTGCAGCTCTCACCGCAGAACTGGACGGTGGTGGATCCGACTCGACAGACCGTCGCGGTGACGGACGTGAGGGTCTACCGGAATGACACGCTGCTCGTCGAGGTCACCGACCCCGACGCTCTGTTCGACGTAGAAGCCCGCGTTCCTCGCTTCCGTCTGGGCGACACGGTGAAGGTCGTGGCCGCCGTGACGAACACGACGGGCTCGGGGCTGACACCGCCGAGCTTCCTGTTCCTGCACGTGCGTCACGCCGACCGGCTCGGCACGAGCTGGCACCGGATCCCGATGGGCGACAACGGTGACGGCACGTACGAGCGCCGCTGGATCGCGCGCCGCACCGGCCTCGATCGCTTCGTGGTGGACGCGCTCGACTCGGCCACCCTGCAGCTCGGCACGGCGGACAACTACCGGACGAACGAAGTGGGGATTCCGTACCGGATCGAGTAGCCGGCTCTTGATTTTCGCGACGCGCTTCTCTATCACTGTGCGACCCTCAAACGTGGAGCGCCGGTGTGACCAGTCTCATAGTGCGCATGGCGATCGTGCTCTCGGGGCTGGCCGCGGTCGCGACGACGACGCAGGCGCAACGGCGCGTGCGGGCGGGACGCGCGGTGCGGGTGGAGCGGCCCTCGGTGGGACCGCGGATCGGCTACGACTTCGACGCGGAGCACGTGTTCGTCGGTGGCCAGTTGAACCTGCCCGTGGGGCGGCGCTGGGGACTCGTGCCATCGGCGGAGTTCTATCCGGGCCTGAACGGCTCGCCGTTCCGGCTGAACGCGGACCTGAAGTACCATCCCCCCACGGTGTACGGTCTGTTCTATTTCGGCGGCGGGTTCGCGTATCTGCACGCCAACGGCGGGAGCGACGGGGGCGCCAACGTGTTCGCGGGGTGGGAAGGCAGGCGGGCGCGGCCGTTCAAGCCGTTCCTCGAAGCGAAGTTCCTCTTCGCCAACACCACCTCGTTCAACATCCTGGCGGGGATCAACTTTCCCCTGTAGCTAGAATTCCAGCCGCTCCATCCGCCGGAGGCCGATCCCCAGGGCCGCCACCGTCGCCGTCGCGCACAGCGCGCCAGCGACGGCGAACCAGAACAGCATCGACGCGTCCACGACCACCGGCTGCCCCAGGTAGACGGACCGGACGTACTGGTACACCGCTTGCCACAGCGCCACGATCACCGCGCCGAGCAGCGCAATCGTGGCCATCATGTAGACGAGACCGCCGAACGAGGTCGGGATCTGAGCCGCGTTCTCCGTCTCGAACTGCGGGTAGAGCGCCCCGAACCCGAGCGCCAGGGCCGCGATCGCAAACGTGAGCGCGCAGATGGTCACCAGCCCCATCACCATCATGAAAGGCCGCACTTGGAGCATCACGTTGGTCAGGCCACTGAGGAGCAGCGCGAGCACGAGCAGCGGGACCGTCCCCACCCAGTACTTCGACCACAGCAGCGTGCGGAGCTCGAGCGGGCTCGAGCGCAACAGCCACATATGCCGGCCCTCGAGCGACACCGCCGGGAAAATGAAGCGCGCGGCGATGGCGGCGAGCACGAACCCCGCCAGCCCGAGGTTCAGGAACGACACGAGCGTGACGTAGAAAAAGCCGACCGGCTCGCCGCGGTGCAGCGGCAGGGACTTGATGTTGAACAGGTACACCACCACGAGCACCGCCAGCAGGATGAGCTGGCTCCACTGCGTCGTGTCGCGGAAGAACAGCTTGATGTCCTTGATCACGAACTCCCGCTTGGCGACCGGGAGGAAGCGCAGCAGGGTCCCGACGGTGAGGCGCCAGAACCCGCCGCGCACGAACCGCTCCGACGCTTCCTGCGCCTTGGTGAACCCCGCCGCGAACAGCTCCCGGTGGAGCATCGCGCCGAACGTCACGAAAGCCGCGGCGGTGGTCCAGAGCAGAGCGAGGGGCATGGGGTCGAACTTGCCTCGGAGAAACCCCATGATCGCCTGGTTCACCCACTCGCTCGGCAGGTACGGCGAGGTCGGCGTCCGCAGCACCGCGATGAAGTCGAGCAGGTTGCGGAACCCCTCGGGTGAGGCCAGGCGCTCCGGGCGAATCACACGGAACAGGAGGATCACACCGCCCGCCGCGCCGAGCGCCACGATCGAGAGCAGATCGCGGGTGCGGCGCGCCGGGAAAATGTTCACCAGCACGAGCGTGAGCGCCGAGCCCGTCACGGCCGGGAGCACGAGCAGCGGCAGGACGGCGAGCACGGCGTAGGGGATGAACAGCGGGCCGCCCCGGTAGATCACCCCGTACGCCGTGAGGATCGGCACGGCCATCAGCGCCACCATCCACGACGAATGCAGCAGCGTCTCGCCGAGCTTCGCGAGATAGAGGCGCAGCCAATCCACCGGCGCCGACACCAGCAGATCCAGGTCTCTCGCGAGGAAAAAACTCGACAGCGCCGTGATCACGTTCGAGAGCACGAGGATCGCGATGAATGACAAGAGCACCACCCCGAGTACCTTCCCGGCAAGCACGGAGCCCAAGTCAGGGTCGGCCTGGAAGTGCCGCAGCACCAAGTACAGCAGCAAATAGACGGCAAGCCAGAACAGGACCCCGACGATCA